>JACCVC010000115.1 GCA_013698305.1 Chloroflexia bacterium | reverse complement strand
CATTGTGTCCCAGGCGCTGGAATGCGAGCGCATCCCGCCCGGAGCCGCATCCGGCGTCGAGGATGCGAGCCCGCCCGGGCAGGTGCGCGAGGAATCGGGCGTACAGCGGCGACAGGTCGAGGTGGCCGGTGTCCCCAATGTACCGATCGGAGTGCTGGTCGTACCAGGTCGCTGAGTTGACCCGCGATCGTGTCATTCATCCCTCCATTCAACTGATCCAGTCAACCAAAGTATAGGCGCAAGGGAAAACCCCGGACACGAGGTCCGGGGCTACCCATCGTGGTGGCCTTGAACAGGCTACGAAGATCCGTAACTACTCATCGACCACGTTCCAGTTGGCGACGTTGTCGAACGGGCCGACCCAGTCGTTGTCCAGCTGCATGTTTTCCTGATTGAGCCGGTTGGCGATGGCGTAGAAGAAGGTCCGCGCCACCAGGGGGATCACCACCCGATCCAAGATGAGCAGGTCGTTCATCGAGATCAGCAGGTCAATCGCCGCCTCCGGCGAACTCGCGGCCAGCAACTGGTTGTACAGCTCGTCGTACTCCGGGTTGATGTACCGCTGGTAGTTCACGCCGGTCCAGCCGTTGGACTCCTGCGCGATGTTGCTGTTGTCCTCGCCGCTGTACCACTTGCTCATGTAGTTGGGCGGGATCGGCGCGCCAGGGCCGGACGACCACATGTCGATGTCCCAGTAGAAGTGGGCGAAGTTCTGATCGTTTCCGGCGGTCGTGCTGAAGAAGACCGAACTGTCGACCTGCTCAAGCGCGACCTGGATACCGATGTCGTTGAACGAGTTCTGGACCACCGCCTGGGTGTTTTGTCGCACCGGATTGACCGAGGTGGCGTACGAGATCGACAGCTCGACGCCATCCATGGCGCGGACATCGCCGTCGCGCTCCCAACCCGCCTCGTCGAGGATGCGGTTGGCCTCCTCCAGATTGAACTCCCACGACGTGTTCGGCGATTCGAAAACGTCGCTGCCGGAGAGGATGTTGGCCGTCGCGGAATCCGCCGCGCCGTAGAACTGCTCCGCGATCAGCGTGCGGTCCACCGCCAGGTTCATCGCCTCGCGCACCGCCGGGTCGGTCAGGAACGGGTGCGGCGTGTTAACTTCTGAAAACTGCCCGTCGACCTCGGTATCCGGGTCGGAGAAGTTGAAGTAGATCGCCTCGACCGTGGATGTCTGAATGCCGACGATGTCGCCATCTTCGCCGCTGTTGCGAATCTCATCGATCACCGCCGGCTCGGCCTGGATGTTCCAGGCATAGTCGTACTCGCCGGTCTGGACCACGGCCCGGGCCGAGGAGATGGCATCACCGCCACCGGTGAAGAGCACACTGTCGAAATACGGCTTGTTGGGCTCGCGATAGTTCTCGTTGACCGCGTACACCACCAACTCGTTGGGGCGGAACTCGTCGACGACGTAGGGCCCGGTTCCGATCGGATTCGACAGAAACTCGTCGTTGGTATTGGCAGGATCATCGCCGAAGACGTGCGCGGGGTAGAGAATACCGACGGCGTTGCCGACGAACGGCGTGGCCCACGTCACCTGACCTTGCTTGAAGGTGACGACGGCCGTCTTCTCGTCCTGCGCCTCGATGTTCTCGATCGCGTCCCAGAGGGCAAAGTTGACCGAGTTGTTGTCGACATTGGTCACCCACCGCCACGTGAAGGCCAGGTCGTTGGCGGTGACCGGCTCGCCGTCGCTCCAGACCAGGTCGGGCAGGAAGGTGAAGGTCGCGCTGGTGAGATCCTCCGATAGCAAGCCGTTATCGACGCTGGGCGCTTGCTCGACAAGCAGGGGCACGATCTGGCCGTCCGGGTCATAGGTCAGCACCGGCTCCATGATCAGGCTGCCGGCGTAGGTGTCCTTGCTGCCGCTGGCGCTGTGGGCGGCGAGCACGGTGGCGGCCTGCCACGAGATCAGGCGGAGTTCGCCGCCCTCGCCGCGAGTCTGGCCTTCGGTGCCGACCGAGGGTCGCGCGGCGGGGTCAGCGCCGCCCGAGGCGGCCGGGGTGCTGTCCTGGGCGACGACGCTGGTGGCGACGGTCGCGGCGATGCCACCGCTCACGCCGAGCGCCGCCGATGCCTTGATGAACGAGCGCCGGTCGATCGATCCGGACTGAAAATGGGTAACAAGATCGCGAAACGGGGTGGACGACTGAGTCCTTGATGACGTCATGGCAGCGTATCCTCCTGAAGCAAAACAACCATCAGCATCGGAGCAACGCAATGCGCGTACCCTTCCATGCTTCACTAATACTAGTAAGTATACAACAGGAATTATTGTGGTGGCATGGTGTCTTCATGTGGCTGTGCAATGCCCCGTGTTGCAACGATCTGTGGCAAGCATGGTCACGATACAACCACGTAGCGCCGACCTCGTCGTCACGGATGGCCACTTCCGTTCCTTCGGCTCAACTCCTTCGCGAATCCCTGGCGGGAGTGTTGCCTTCGCCACGTCGGTGGAATGCGTTCGGTGGTACCGTGCAGATACGGTCAGCAAAAATGGCACGGCTCGAAAACCACACGTTCGCGCATGGCGGCGTGGAATCGGCGATAGTTCGTATACTCGCCAGCAAGTATGTACATTCTATGGTTGGCGTGCGGACGTGTCGTTGAACGTGACGTGCAATCAGCCAGTTTCTCGCGACGAACAGAAAGATCGGCGTCCATGACCCAGAACAATCCTCCCTCGCAGCTCGTCGTCGTTGGCTCCTCCGCCGGTGGGATCGAGGCGCTGGGGACGCTGGTCGCGGGGTTGCCGGCCGATTTCCCCGCCCCGATCGTGATCGCCCAGCATCTCGACCCGAACCACCAGAGCCATCTGGCCGAGAT
>JACCVC010000097.1 GCA_013698305.1 Chloroflexia bacterium | reverse complement strand
CGGTGGGGGACAGATAGCAATGAACATCGAAGGAGATAAGGTCGTTGCGTTCAGCGAACAGCAACCTCACACTCAGGGTTCCTTCACCGTACTCCTGCCGAATCGATTTCCTGGGCCTTCCCCACGCCACCCATCCGACCCTATAATGGTGATGTCTCGCGAGTTCCGTTAGCTCCAAATGATTGAAGAGGCGCTGTATGGCAAAGCTATTGAGTTCACAATCCGTTGAAACACTGAAGACTCTGCTCGACCAGTTGGACAAGCTGGAAGACGGATCGTCAATGAAGATCGGGAATTTCAGCGACTGGTTCAAAAGCCTCCGATGGGACTCCTCAGTCGGGTTCAACGCCACAGAGCTTGCTCCTTTGGGGTGGGGCGATAGCAACGTCATTGTTCGAATATGACGATTGTCCTCACGACTACGCGATTGATGACCTGAATGACGCCATCTCAACGGTGTTTCGGCGAGAAGGATTTGAGCCACTTGAGATTACGCTCAACCAACGCATTGACGGCGTTGTCGTATAGAGAAGAACTCACTTGCCTTTCGATTCACACCCGTGTAGCACACACTGAGCGTCGACACAACATTCTCCCCCTCCTGCCCCGAACACCAGCCGAGCGCCTATCCCGGAGTGGGACTGACATGCCGCCAGCCTCATTCCCACCCTCCTCCCTCGGAGAACGTGGCAACCCCGACGCGATCGCGATCCTGTGTGACGAGATCGGGCGAGAGGAAGCGATCACCTTCGCCCGCTTCATGGAGGTTGCGCTCTATCATCCCGAGGTTGGCTACTATCAAACGCCCGCCCGGCGTCCCGGCCGGGGTGGCGACTTCATCACCGCGCCCGAGTTGCATCCATTTTTCGGCATCACCATCGCCCGGCAGATCGCCGAGATGTGGCAGCGGCTGGACCGCCCCGACCCGTTCGTGGTGCGGGAGTACGGTCCGGGCGTGGGCGGCATGGCCTACGACATCATCGCCGGCATCAGCGTGAATGCGCCGGAGTTGCGCGAGGTGTTGCGCTATCGATTGCGCGATGTGAATCGCCATCGGCTGGCCGAGGCAATGAGCGCGATGATCGAGGTCGGCCTGGACGATGTCGTCTCGGTTGAGGAACCGTCGCGTGACAATCGGATCGAGCCGGTCACCGGCGTGGCGCTGGCCAACGAGGTGGCGGACGCGCTGCCGGCGCACCAGATGATCTGGACCGGTGATGCGCTGGAGGAACGCTGGGTGGTATGGAACGCGGCAACCGGCTGGTTCGAGTGGGAGACGCGTCCGTTGTCGCCAGCGGTGCAAGCCACCGATCCGATGGGTTGGCTGGCGCGGCAGGGAGTTGACGTTGCCTCCTGGCCTATTGGATCGCAGATCGCCTGGGTTCCGGCGCTTGACAACTGGGTACGGGAGATCAGTCAGGGTTTGGCTCGCGGGTATGGCCTGGTGATCGATTACGGGTATCCTGCCAGCGAGTTGTATCGGGATCATCGGCTGGAAGGGACTATTCGCGCCTATGCCGGGCACACGGTCAGTGACGATCCATTCCAGCACATCGCGGAGCAGGATCTGACCGTGCATGTCGATTTCACCCGGATCACTGGTGTGGCCGCTGAGAACGGAATGCGTTCGACGCCGGTCGTGACGCAGGGCGACTTCCTCTCACAGGCTGGCCTCGGACAGCTGCTGGTCCGCTTGCAGCAGGAGCCGGAGACCGACATGGCCGAGTACTACCGGGCGCAGGCGGCGGTGCTACGGCTGATCGAGCCTGCCGGGCTGGGGCGGTTCCGGGTGGTCGGGTTGATGAAGGATGTCGCGGAGGAGGCACCGTTGATGGGGTTTGCGCCAGTCGATCTCCCGGACGCGCTGCGGATTTGAACTTCCTGAAACGCGTAGGGCGCGGACCTGAAGCCAGCCTCCCGTCCTTCGGCAGGCTCAGGATAAACTGCGTCGAATGGGTACGCCCGGAATCCTGATAAGGAAACGTGGAATCCAGAATCGACGAGGACACCTATGACCGACGACAGCAACACTTACGGATTTCTCTTCGGCGCGGACATGGAGCCGGGGAAGATCCGGCGCAACCCGCTCACGTCGGAGTCGCGATTTGTCAGCATTGGGTCAATATCGCCGACGTCTGTTACAGAGGTCGGGTTGCTGTTGCCAGAGGTTGACGAGATCTGGGGCCTGGTTGTGACGCTGCCTCGGGCCGACTCGACGTTGAACTATCCCAGGACATCCGTCACGCTGCGCTCGGGTACGGTGGTCCAAGCGGCGCTGTTGACGGACACCGCATCGTTCGGGACGGTTGAGGACATCGTTGCGGAGGCGTACTACTGGGAGTTACCTCGCGCCTGGCGAGAAGCGCTGGAAGGCAAGGCCGATACCTGAACCAGCGCTGTGCTATACCGAATCCGAATGATCACTACGCGCTTCACCCTCTCCAACGCATAGAGGAGGACCTTGTGTCCTCCCGCGGCTCGGGCCGACACAAGGTTGGCCCTTACGATGTGTTCGCTAGCTATTTACCCGGATTCGGTATTACTTCAGGCCGCTGAGCGCGATGCCCTCCACCAGTTGCTTCTGGAAGAAGAGGAACGCGATCAGCAGCGGGAAGGTGGCCATGTTCGCCGCCGCCAGCAGGATCGCGTTGTTGGTGAAGAACTGTCCCTGGAAGAGCGCGATCCCGACCGACAGCACCCGCATGTTGGAATCTCCCGTGACCGTGAGCGCCCACAGGAACTCGTTCCACGAGAACAGCATCGCCAGGAACCCGAAGGCGGCGAGCGCCGGTCGGGCCAGCGGCAGGTAGATATCCCAGTAGATCTGAAACGGGTTCGCCCCCTCCAGTTTGGCCGCCTCGTAGAACTCCTTCGGAATTCCCAGAAAGAACTGGCGCAGCAGGAAAACGCCAAATGAGCTGAAGATGAGTGGGATGATCAGCCCCTGGTAGGTATCGAACCAGTCGAGCTGCCGCATGATGATGAAGCGCGGCACGATCAACACCTGGTCGGGCACCATGAGCCCGGCGAGCAGCAGGAAGAACAGGAAATCCCGCCCCGGGAACTTGAGCTGGGAGAACGCGAACGCCGCCAGTGAGGCGATGAGCACCTGGCCGATCGTCCGGGCGATGGTGACGAAGATGGTATTTGCGTAGATACGGAGAAATGGAACCGACGAGAAGACATCGCTGTAGTTCTGCCAGCGATATTCGCTGGGGATCAGGCTGGGCGTGACCTGGAACAGGTCGCTGACCGGCTTGAGCGAGGTCGAGATCGACCAGATGAAGGGGAACATGAACAGCAGCCCGACGCTCAGCAGGACGGCGTGCAGCCCCAGGCGACCGAGGGTGGGCTTGATAGCCTGGCGGGTCATGCGTAATGCACCCAGCGTCGCTGCAGCCGGAACTGGAGTAACGTAAAGACCAGGATGATGGCCAGCAGCGCCCAGGCGACGGTGATGGCGTACCCCATCCTGAAGTTGCGGAACCCTTCCTCGTAGATGTAGTAGACCACCGTCGGCAACTGGTTGGTCTGGTCGATGCGGGTCATGACGTAGACCAGATCGAACACCTGGAGCGAGAAGATAATGCCGATCACCGACAGGAAGAAGGTGGTCGGGGTGAGCAGCGGCACGGTGATGTCGCGGAATCGTTGCCAGGCGCTCGCCCCGTCCATGGCGGCGGCATCGTAATAGTCCCGCGGAATGGTCTGAAGCCCCGCCAGGAAGATGATCATGTCATAGCCGACGCCGCTCCACAGCAGCACGATGACGACGGCGATGATTGCCGTTCGGGGCTCGGAAAGCCACTCCGGGCGAGGGAGGCCCAGGCTGCCAAGCAGGCCGTTAATCGGGCCGAAAGCCGGGTCGTACAGCCACTTCCAGATGGTGCCGATCGCCACGGGCATAGTGAGCACCGGCATGAAGAAGAGCATGCGGTAGAAGGAGCGGAAGCGAATGTTGGTGTTGAGCGCCAGCGCCAGCGCCAGCGCGAAGATCAGCCTGAAGAAAACATTGGGGATCGCGATCGCGGCGGTGTTCCAGAGTGATGTGCGAAACTCGGCGTCCCTGAAGAGTTGCGTGTAGTTCCCGAAGCCGATCCACACCGGCGAGGTGAGCATGTCCCAGGATGTGAACGTGAGGACCAGCGACGCTCCGAGCGCGATCAGGAAGAACACGCTGAAGCCGATCATCATCGGGGCGATCAGCAGATACGCCCAGAGCGACTCGCTTCGCGCCTGTTGATTGCGACCGAACAGGCGCACGCGGCGGTGCGTGCCTGCCGACAGTTCAGCGGTTTTCATGGCATGTCCTGTGGCAGGCGCCTCGCGTCGGGGAAGAGTTGGTTGACCGGGTGGTTCCGCAAATCCCGGCGACAAGCATGCCGGGATTCGCGGAAACGCTAGCTGCCCGAGAGGGCGGCGTTGGCTGCTTCGGCCGCCTGCACGCAGATCTCCTCAGCGGGGATGTCTCCGCTCCAGCCTTCGATCACCACGCCCTGGATCGCGATCTGCCACTCGAAGCCGACCTCGGGGTCAGGCACCAGCACCGAATACTCCGCCGCGTCGACGAAGACCTGAAGGTTCATGTCGGGGACGGCCGCCAGCCAGTTCTCCTGCATGCCCTCCAGCGCCGGCATGGTGGCGCCGGACTCGCCGAGAATCCGTTCCGCTTCCTCGCCCGCGAGGAAGCGGACCAGTTCCAGCGCGGCGCCCGGGTTCTCGCTGCCCGACCACATCACGTTGGCCAGGCCGTGGATGGCGGTCGCGCGGACCTTGCCCTGCGGCAGGGGGGCGACATCGATGTTCGCGTCAGCCGCGCCGTAGGCGCCCGCGCGGAACGATCCGCCGGTCATCATGGCCACCTGGCCCGCCGGGAACAGCGAGTCAGCCACAGGATTGGACTGCTGTATCGCGATCGACGGCGTGAGCCCGTCGGTGAAGAAGCCGGTCAGGTACTCGAACGCCTCGCAGGCGGCTGGCTCGTAGACCACGCACTCGAGGCGGTCGTCGCTGAGCAACCGGCCTTCGTTCTGCCAGATGAAGTTGTAGTAGTTCTCCTGCCAACTGGTTTGCAGCCCCGCGCCCCATTGGCCCGCGCTCTCGTCGGTCAGTTCCTCGGCGGCGGCCCGGAAGTCATCCCACGTCCAGGCGTCGGTGGGGTACTCCACCCCGGCGGCGTCAAAGATGTCCCTGTTGTAGAAGAGGCCAATGGTGTCGAAATCCCGCGGGATGCCGTAGTGGGCGTTCTCGTAGGTGTACATATCGACCACTGGCGCCGGGAACAGGCTCGGGTCCACACTGCCGTCCTCGATGATCGAGTCGATCGGCGACAACACACCGCTCGATGCGTAGACCGGCAGGCTGGCCGAGTTGATCCAGAACACGTCGAAAACCTCACCGCCAGCGGCGCCGGTCTGGAGCTGAGTCCAGTAATCCTCCCACGGCACTTGCCGGAGTTCGACGGTAATTTCCGGAAACTGCTCGCTGAAAGCGGCGAGCTGGGCTTCAACTGCCGCCTGCTGGGAGGAATCCCAGAAGCCGTAGGTGATCGTGGCGGCCTCGCCATCATATGACGCCGCCTGGGCGCTGGCCCGTGCGGCGGCGGGCACTCGGGCGAGCGTCGCGGCAGCGCCTGCCGCCGCCCCGGCCTGGACGAGCTTGCGGCGGTTGATCGAGGACGAGGCAAGGCGGGATGCGCCGGTACGGGTGTTTCGGGTGTTGCTCACGGGTGTACCTCCAAAATAACGTGCGAAGCGTCATGCAATCAGGGCCCTGAAGATCGATCTTCCCACTCCTTTCCGGGTACGCGCAACTGTCGAGTGGGTTCGTTGGCTGACACCGTCATGTGGCGTCATTGTAGCGGGTGCGCATCCGAAACGCGATACCGTGTCATGAGTTGGCTGGCGCGGTTGCCCTGGGCGGCACACTTTAAGGTCAGTTACTCTTGACATTTCGACAAAGTTTCCCTAGGATGCGGATACGTTCATCGCTGGCACGACCACGCACCGACGGTGCATACCGTCACAGAACACCAGATCGGGTCGGCTGACCAGCCCTGAATCGAGGGGCGACGATCCGGTGCGGCACATGCTGCCATACAGGGTCAGGAGTCCCGGGTGATGCGTGCTGGATGCGTCCGGCTTGTTGTCTGTCACCGGCAACCGATTCGTTTTGGCGGAGATCCCTGGCTCGCTGCATCCGGGTTTGCCCGGACTGCACGACCCGGACGACCGGCGCCTGCTGGTCCTCTCAGATGCGCTTTGGCGTGGATGATTGGCGATCCGTCGAGACGGCTCCGATCGGGACCGGGTTGACCGAGCCAGCCCACGCGTTCGGAAGGCGGCGTCACTTGCGGCAATTCGATAACGCCTGGTCGCGGTGAAGGATCACCGCATGGCGATG
>JACCVC010000082.1 GCA_013698305.1 Chloroflexia bacterium | reverse complement strand
TTCAAGGGTCATGATCGATACGCGGTTGGTTGTGATCGGCGCACAAGGTGTCAATGTGTCCCATGTCCTGCGCAGCCGGAAGAATGATCGCATATGTGGCACTGTATCAGGAGCAGGATTCGTTCGTGTAGGCAGATTGATCGAACAGGATAAATGGATGGCGCAGGAGCTGGAACGCGTGGAGTCGGGCCGGTCGCGGACATTGTCGGACGATGTATATCTGCTGGCGGGGTTGCTGGGGGACGTGATCACGTCGATGGCGGGGGCGGACGCCTTCGAGCTCGAGGAGACGGCGCGGACCCTGGCGAAACGGCTGCGGCGAGGCGACCACGCCGCCGGGCACGAGTTGCAGGCGCTCGTGCACGATTCTGGCACCGATGATCTGCGGATCCTGATCCGGGCGTTCACCAACTACTTTCAGCTCATCAATCTGGCGGAGGACAGCGAGCGGATCCGGCGGCTGCGAAAGCGCGACCATGCCGATCTGGATCACCCGCGTCGGGGGTCGATCCGGCATGCGGTGCAGTCGATGTCCGAGTCCGGTGTCACCGCCGATGACATGCAGCGGCTGCTGAACCAGGCGCAAGTCAGGCTCGTGCTAACCGCCCATCCGACCGAGGCGCGACGCCGGACCGTGATTGCCAAGCTGGCCCGTATCTTCGCCGTGATTCGCGACCTGGACGAGCGACATGCGTTGCCACGCGAGGTCGATCGTGCTCGAGAGTTGCTCTCGTCGACCATCGCCGAGCTGTGGAGCTCCAACGAGCTGCGCGGCATCTCGCCGACCGTGCTGGACGAGGTGCGTGGGGTGCTGGTCTACTTCGGCTCCACGTTGGTCGAGGTGATTCCCCAGATCTATCGTGATCTGGAAGATGCGTTGCGAGATGCGTATCCGGACCAGGAGATCACGGTGCCGCCGTTTCTCACATTCGGCTCGTGGATCGGAGGCGACCGGGATGGCAACCCGTTCGTCACGCCGGAGGTGACCGAGCAGGCGCTTCAGGTGATGCGCACGGCGGCGACGTCGCTGCTGGAACAGCGGCTCACCGAGTTGGCCGGTCGGCTGTCGCTCTCCGACGTGATGGCCGACAGTGGAGAGTTCCTGCAGCCGGTGATCGCTGAGTACAGTCGCCTGTTTCCGGAACTGGGCGAGCGGCTGGGGCAGCAGAACGCCGACGAGCCCTACCGGCAACTGGTGATCCTGATGCGAGAGCGTGTGCGAGCAACTCGCAAGGGCACGGCGCACGGGTACGGTCGGGCGCAAGAGTTGCTCGACGATCTCCGAAAGATCGTCCAGTCGTTGCGGAATCAGTCGGCCCACATGATCGTCGGCGGCGAGTTGCACGACGTGATCCGGCTGGTGGAGGTGTTCGGGTTCGAGTTCGCGACGCTGGACATCCGCGAGCACGCCAAACGCCATGCACAGGCGCTCGACGAGGTGTTCCGGGCATCGGGCGTGGAGCGGGAGTACCTCGCGCTGTATGAGCCCGAGCGTCGGGAGTTGTTGCTGCGGGAAATCAACGATCCCCGCCCGCTGATCCCGCTCGACCTGGAGACGTTGCCAGAGGTGGCGCGGCAGGTGGTCGAGACGTTCAGGATGGCGCGCCGCCTGCTCGTGCATGGCTACCCGGACGCGCTCCAGACCTACATCATCTCCGGCGCAGATGATGCCTCGGACATGCTGGAGGTGCTGTTGCTGATGAAGGAAACCCGGCTGGCGGGCGAGGGAGGCGTGGATGCCAGGCTCAGGATCGCGCCACTGTTCGAGGAGGGTGCAACCCTTGCCGCCGCGCCGGAGACGATGCACGCGATGCTCGGCTATCCGGAATACCGGGCGGCGCTGGAGAGCGCAGGTGGCGTGCAGGAGATCATGATCGGCTACTCGGACTCCAACAAGGACGTTGGGTACCTGGCGTCCACCTGGAGACTGCAACAGGCTCAGCGGCGATTGGCGAGGCTGCTGGACGGCGAAGGTATCGACTACCTCTTCTTTCACGGACGGGGAGGGTCGATCGGACGGGGAGGCGGTCCGACCAACGTGGCGATCATGGCGCTGCCAGCGGACACGGTGCATGGCCGGATCAAGATGACCGAGCAGGGCGAGGTGATCTCCAGTCGGTACTCTACCGAGCAAATCGCCCATCGCGAGCTGGAACTGACGTTGGGGTCGATCCTGGCGCATGAGGTGGTGGGGGATCAGATAAGCGATCCGGATCGGCGTGCCCGGTACGAGGCGGTGATGGAGCGGATGGCGGAGACGTCCTTGAAGGTTTACCGCGATCTCGTCTATGGCGATCCTGAGTTCACAACGTTCTTCCACCAGGCCACGCCGATCGACGCTATCGCCCGATTGCAGCTTGGCTCCCGACCGGCGAAGCGGGCGCAATCGGACAGGATCGAGGATCTGCGGGCGATCCCGTGGGTGTTCTCCTGGACCCAGGCGAGAATGATCCTGCCCGGATGGTACGGAGTCGGGTCGGCGCTCCGGGATACCGAGCAACAGGCGGGTTTGGAGCTACTTCGAGAGATGGAGCGCGGGTGGCCGTTCTTTACGGCGCTGCTCTCGAACGCGGAGCTGGCGCTGGCCAAGGCGGACCTCACCATCGCCGGTCGCTACGTCGACCTGGTAAAGGATAGTGGGTTGCGGCAACGCATTTGGCAGCGGATCGAGGCGGAGTATCTGTTGTCGGTGGAGATGGTAACGATGGCGCGAGGCGAATCCATCTTGCTCGAACGGGACGCCGTGCTGCAGCGCAGTATCCAGCGACGCAACCCCTATGTTGATCCGCTGTCCTATATTCAGGTGGAGTTGTTGCAGCGGTTGCGGGAGAATCCCGGTGACGACGAGGTGTTGCAGACGCTGCATCTGGCGGTGAACGGGATCGCCGGTGGGTTGAAGAACACGGGTTGAGGCGCAACCAAAAGCCGGACGAAACAGGACATCTACTTTGTTACTAGCCAACCGTCATTCTGAGCGGAGCGAAGAACCCCTGCGCGAAGCGCGGGGCAGCTTGCTGCCGCATCAGCCAACAGGACCGATATTCTGCGCTTCGCGCAACGGCTTCGCCGGGAGGTTCTTCGCTCCGCTCGGAATGACCGAATGTTATGTGGAGATTTGTTCCAGTCGAGGCGATTGGCTGTCGACACGAGTAGTGCCTGTTGCACGTGATGCCTGTGAACACCTTGTACGCTGAAGTTGCTGTCGATGGGATGACCGGGGCCGCGAACAACGGGGTGCTGACCTATGCTGTGCCGTCGTCGCTCGAAGGAGAGTTGGGTGAGCGAGAGCTTGTCTGGGCGCCGCTGAGGAACAAGCTGACGCTTGGACTGGTCATGCGTTTCAGCAGTGATCAGCCC
>JACCVC010000313.1 GCA_013698305.1 Chloroflexia bacterium | reverse complement strand
GGTCGTCGGCGATCATGGAGCCCCACGATGGCGGCCGGGGGACGCTGTAGCCGAGGAACGCCAGGCCGCCCTCGGCGGCCAGTAGGATGGCGATGCCGGTGAAGATCACAGCCGTCAACGCCGGGATCACGTTGGGCACGATCTCACGCCACAGCACCCGTCGCGTCGAGGCGCCCAGGCTGCGAGCGGCGAGCACGTACTCGCGCTGCGACAGCGACAGCGTCTGGGCCCGCACGATCCTGGCGACCGGGGCGATCGAGAGCAGCGAGAACACGATGGTCACCGACCACGTCCGCGACATCCAGCCGAACCCGAAGCCGAGGAACTTGATGTCGCTGTCCGCCAGCACGTCGAAGCGGCCGACGAGCAGGGAGGCGATGATGATGGCCGGCAGGGCGAGCAGGGAATCCGTGAAGATGGAGATCACCCGGTCGACCCAACCCTTGAAGTAACCGGCGACCATGCCCAACGTGCCACCGACCACGGTGCCGACGAGGATGCTGGCGCTGGCGATGGTGAGCGAGGTCCTGGCACCGTAGATGCAGCGGGCGAACACGTCGCGCCCGAGCGTGTCGCTGCCGAACCAGAAGTCGATACCAGGCCCGAAGCGGGTGTTCGTCGCCCCGTCCAGGCTCTGGCCGTAGCCGCGGATGAACGGCATGAAGTCGGCGAACACCGCCAGGAAGATCAGCGTCCCCAACCACAGCACCCCGAACGTGACACCGAGCTTGGGCAGTCGCCGCTTCGTGGCGACGCGTTCATCGCTGGCCGCGTCCGGCATCGCCGTCATCGTGTCCATGGATGTGGTGGTCATGTCAGTGCCCTCGCTGCCCTGATCCTCGGGTCGACGACGGCGTACAGCAGGTCGACGGCGAGGTTGGCCACCACGACCACGGCCACGATCACGACAGCGATGGCCTGCAGCGTGAGCAGGTCGTTCTGCTGGATGGCGAACACCAGTCGGTCGCCGAGCCCGCGAGGGCCGAAGAACTGCTCGGCGATGATCGAGCCGCTGATGAGCGCCCCGAGTTGCAGGGCCACGCTCGTGATCAACGACAACACCGATGCCCGCAGGGCGTGGACCCACAGGATGCGCATCGGCGAGATGCCCTTGGCTTTGGCCAAGGTCACGAAGTCGCTCTGCAATGTGAGCACCATGTCGGCGCGTAGCAAGCGGCTCCAGACACCGCCGATGCCAACGCCCAAAGTGAGCGCCGGAAGGAAGAAGTTCTTGAAGTGCTCGTAGGGGTTGTCCCACGGCGCCACGTAGTTCGAACCGCCGACCGTCGGGAACAGGTCTGTGCGTGCCGCCACTGCGTACAGCAGCAGCACGGCGACCACCAGCGAGGGCATCGAGATCGTGGCGAACGTCGACAGGCTCGTCGCCTTGTCGAAGATCCGGTCGCGCCGGTAGGCGGAGTAGATGCCTACTGGCAGGGCTATCAGCAGACCTATAACGAGCGCCCAGAACACGATGAAGAACGTCGCCGGTGCCCGCTGCTTGAACATGTCCATCACCGACTGGCTCTGGTAGTAGGAGTATCCCCAGTCACCGGTGACGATGTCGGTCATCCAGTAGCCGTACTGGATCACGAGCGGCTTGTCGAGATATGGGTAGTCCGCCGCCACCTCTTCGAGTCGCTCCTGGTTGACCTGGCCGCCTGCCAGGTCGCGCAGGGGGTCCGAGCTGCCGATCCTCGTGGCGGCGAGGACGATGAACGTCACCACCACGAAGACGATGAGGAACTGAACGAAACGCTGGAGCAGGTATCGCACGGTGCTGCGGCGTTCCGCTCAGTTCTTGAACACGGCGGTCAGCCAGGCCTGGCCGGGGAACCCGGCGCCATCGAGCGCGAACCCGCCGTCCGGCAGCGGGTTGCGGCCGAAGTTGGCGATGTCGGGCGTGTGCACGATGCCCCACTTGGTCCACGACGTCGGGATCAGGTAGCACTGCTCGGCGAAGCGCCGGTTGATCGCCTCTGCGGCCTCGCGGCGCTCACCCTCGTCGGTAGCGGACCTGGCCTTGCGCAGGTTCTCCTCGATGACCTTGTCCTTCATCC
>JACCVC010000299.1 GCA_013698305.1 Chloroflexia bacterium | reverse complement strand
CAGCGGCGGCGCGGCGGTCAACCTCAGGCCGGGGTGATCTGGATGGGCCGGTCCGTGGGGCAGCGGCGTGGAAAACACGTAGGGGTCGATTCCGGAGGATATCGACCCGGTTCGCCGCTTGCGGCGGGCAATAGGTAGTGAAGGAGTTGTGACGGTATTGGTTATGCGCTGAAATGGTGTGCTGCGGAACCATTGTGCGAGCTTCGCTCACACCGGGCGGACGACTCCTACGGAGGTCCGCCCCTACGCATTGCTGCCATTCGTCACCCCGCGAGCAGCGTCGAGGCGTGACCGCGACCGCTATCGGTGAGCAGCAACCGGCCTCGCTCCGTGCGGATCAGGTTTTGATCCGTCGCCCGGCCGATGACGCCGGTGGCGTGGTTTGGGGTCCATCGCAGCGCGGCGCTGACGTGGCCGAGCGTGCTCTCGCTGGCCTCCATGTTCGTCGTCTCGTGCGTCCAGAGGTGCATCAACAGCAGGTCGACCGCGAAGCGGCGGGCGTTGTTGCGTTGACGCAGTACATTGGCGACCAGCCCCGAGTGCGGCGAGAACAACAGCGCCAGCAGGAAGAAGAGGCCGAGCATCGTCACCATGCCGCCGGAGACCGATGCGTCGATCCGCAACGCAAACTCAAAGCCAGCCCACGCTGCGACTGATCCGATCAGGATCGACAGGCCCATCATCACGATCAGCCGATCCGTCAGCAGGTAGGCGGTGGCAGCCGGGACGATCACCAGCGCCACCACCAGGATCGCGCCGACGGCGGTGAACGCGCCGACCGTGGTGATCGACAGCACCAGCATCAGCGAATAGTGGACGAGCACGGGCGAGAACCCGAGCATCGCCGAGATGCCGGGATCGAAGGTCGTGATCTTAAGCTCCTTGTAGAACAACCCGAGGAAGATCACATTGATCACCAGCAGCGTACACATGATCCAGACCGACTGCGGTCCCAGATCCTGCCCCCCGACGACGAAGCGGTCGAAGAATGAGAACTCGATGCTGCCGTAGAGGATCGCGTCGGTATCGAGATGGACATCGGAGAAGTATCGCGACACCAGCACGGTGCCGAGCGCGAACATCGCCGGAAAGACGATGCCCATCGCCGAGCCTCCGTCGAGGTAGCGGGATCGCTGTAACGCCTCGACGATGGTGACGGTCAGGATCGCCGCGCCGGTCGCGCCGAGCGCCCCGATCAGCAGGTTCGGTCCGTTGGCGAGGAAGTAGCCTGCTACCAGCCCCGGCAGGATCGCGTGGCTGATCGCGTCGGTCATCATCGACATCCGGCGCAGCACCAGGAAGGTGCCGAGCAGCGAGCAGGCGGCGGCGCAGAGCACGCCGGTGACCAGGATCACCATGGTGGGAGACATCATGCCGCGCCGCCTTCCCGGACATCGCGAACGGGGGTGTCTTCAGGGGCAGTGAGCGACCGGCGGTTGCGGCGGTGGCGCAGGTATTCCGGCAGATAGCCATGCTTCGGCGCGAGGAACAGCGAGACCAGCACGATCGTGGTCAGCGACAGGATGATCATCGGGCCGGTGGGCAGCCGCGCGCCCTGGACGCTGATCACCGCGCCGGTGACGCCAGCCAGCGCCCCGAAGCAGCCCGCCAGGACGAGCATTGTGACCAGCCGATCGGTCCATTGCCGCGCCGCCGCGCCGGGGCCGATCACCATCGCCGCCATCAGCACGACGCCGACGGTCTGGAGACCGATCATCACGGCGACCACGAGCAGCGAGGTCAGCAGGATGTCAAGCGAGCGGGTGCGCAGGCCGATGCTGGCGGCGAAGTCAGCATCGAACGACAGTAGCTTGAACTCCTTGTAAAACAGGATGAGGATGAGAAAGGCGAGGCCGCCCAGGATCGCGAAGGTGCGGACGTTGCTGGCGACCAGCGCCGCCGCCTGCCCGAACAGGTAACGGTTGAGTCCGGCCTGGTCGGCGGTGTTCTGGTTCTGGATGATGGTGAGCAAGAGGATGCCGAAGCCGAAGAAGGTGCTCAGGATCACGCCGAGGGCGGTGTCCTCACTGATGGTGGTGTCCTTGACGATGCGCAGAAACAGCATCGTGCCGATCCAGCCCGCGATTCCGGCGCCGAGCAACAGGACGATGGTGTTCCTCGATCCGGTCAGCATAAAGGCAATGGCAATTCCCGGCAGCGCGGCGTGGGCGAGGGCGTCGCCAAGAAGTCCCTGGCGGCGCAGCACCGCGAACGAGCCGAGCACGCCGCTGACGATGCCGAGCAGCATCGATCCGAGGGCGACGTTGCGGAGGGTATAGTCGAAGATCAACTCGGAGAGGATG
>JACCVC010000277.1 GCA_013698305.1 Chloroflexia bacterium | reverse complement strand
GAACGTGGTGACGGCGAGCGCGGACCCCATGCCAAACGAGAGATTCTGGAAGAGCACGCGATAGACGTACATCGTCAAGGTCTCGGTCTGGAACCCCGGTCCCCCACCTGTCAACACGAACGGCAGGTCGAACATCCGGGCCACATCGATCAGCCGGAACAGCAGCACGACGAGGAGGGTCGGCCGCAGCAACGGAAGGGTGATATGCCAGAACGTGGACCAGGAGGTGGCGCCATCGAGCGCGGACGCTTCATACAGATCGCCGGGGATAAGCTGGAGCCCGGCGAGGAGGAGCAGGGCCGCGAACGGCGTGGTCTTCCAGATCTCGGCGCCGATGAGCGCCCAGAGCGCAAAGTCCGGGCTCGCCAGCCAGGCGACAGGTGAGTCGATGATGCGGAGATCGCCGAAAATCCGGTTGACGATGCCGAAATCCGTCTGATAGATAAGCTGCCACATCTTGGCCGCGACGACGGTCGTCAGCGCCCACGGCACCAGAACAGAGGCACGGACAGGCCCGCGGCCTGTGAAGCTCTGGTGGATGACCAGCGCGATCCCCATGCCCAGCAGCAACTCCGCGGACACCGTGGTGAACGCGATGAAGCCGGTGACCGTGAGCGCGTTGAGGAAGCGATCGTCACCCAGGATGGTCTGATAGTTGTCGAGCCCGACGAACGTGCGGGGGGTATTCGCGAACCGCAGGTTGATGTCCCACAGGCTCAACCAGAACGCCCGGCCCAGCGGAGCGAAGGCGATCATCGCGATCGTAAGCATCGCGGGAACCACGAGCCAGAACGCGAAGATCGCCTCCGACCGCTGTTGCCGGGTCCACCGGCGCGGGTTGACGCGACCACGACCGCGAGCCTCGGCGGCTACCCTACTCCCGACCATCATCCTCTCCGGGGGCGATCACACGACCAGGGGCGACTCCGACCGTCACGTCCCCAGGATCTGCCGCATGGCATCGGCCATGTCGGAGACCGCCTGCTCCGGCTCCTTTTGACGTGCCATTGCCGCGCCGAAGTTGGGTTGCAGCGCGTCTGCCGACATCTGACTGTAGAACGGCGTGACCGGTCGCGGCTTGAGCGCCTCGAAGGCGGGCGTGAGCTGATCGACGTACGCGTACTGCGCTCGGACCTCCTCATCCTCGAAGACCGCCGAACGCGCCGGCAGGTTGCCGTTGCCCAGGTAGCGCACCCGTTGCTGTTCCAGCGACGTCAGGTAGCGGATGACTTCCGCGGCCTCTTCCGGGCGCTCCGAGAATGCGGAGATGCCGAGGTTCCACGTGCCGAGGCAGCCCGGGCCAGCGCTCGCGCCATCCTGCGACGGGAGGGTGGTCACATCCCACATGCCCGATACCTGGGAGTCCTCTCGCTCCATCGCGCTGGTGGCGGTCATCCACGAGCGGAGGAAGACGGCCTGACCACTGACGAATGCGTTCTCGGCGTCGGCGGCGATGGCCATGGTGAGGCAGGATTCCGGAGAGATCCGCTCGTCGTAGATATAGCCGACGAGACGCGCGAGCGCATCGGCGCCAGCCTCGTCGTCACCGAGGATGACGTTCATGTCGGCGTCCAGCAGTTCGCCTCCATGACCCCAAAGATACTCCAGCCAGTTGATGAGGCCGCCTTCGGCTTGCGCGGCCTGGAAGACGAACCCCGATATCTCTTCGGTTTGCAGCTCGTTGGAGGCGCTGACCAGATCGTCATAGGTCGTTGGCGGATCGATGCCTGCGTCTTCAAGCAGGTCCCTGCGGTAGAAGAGACCGGGACCGTTGTTGAACCAGGGCACCGCGTACAACGTGCCGTCGTAGGTTGCGCCATCGATCGTGCCACCGAAAAAGGCGTCGCGCTCATCAGCGGGGAGGATATCCTCGACGGAGATCGTCCAGCCGGCCGCCGCGAACTCCGGCACAAAGGGCACGTCCATCGAGACGATATCGGCGGTGGAGTCTTCCGCAACGGCGAGGGTCACGAACTGGTCGTGGAGATCGGTCGTGGTGGAGCCG
>JACCVC010000221.1 GCA_013698305.1 Chloroflexia bacterium | reverse complement strand
ATCACCCGCTCGTCATAGTAGGCGAGGCACATCGAGTCCCAATCGCTCGCGACCTTCTCAAAAAATGTCTGGACATCCCTCGCTTTCATGGTTGGCAGCTCCCAATTCATCTTCGGTCGACTGGATCAGCGTGGTTTCCCACTGTTCGCGGCATTGCTGGTTGCCAGTGTGTCTCTACAACAAACGCGACAATGACCGCGGCACGCTGGTTACGAAGATCCTGGTTTATGGGCGCGGAAAGTGAGGGCCACAGAATCAGGGTGCCCGGCGCGCGCATTGCGTCCTCGATCGAGCACTTCCACTACGAAACCGGCACCTTGCAGGAGACTCAACAGCGCTGCCGTCGGCAGCACATCACCTATTCAACGAAACCAATCATCGAGCGAGCCACGCTCGGTGTCGGAGAGCTCTTGGCCCAGTACTATTTCTGCGCCGACATATCGGCCGCTCGGCTAGAGGACGCGGAACGCTTCGGCAACCGCTCGTTCCTTTTCCGGCGCAAGGTTCAAGACACCGTTCGCAATTGCCGCGTCGGCGATCTCATCGTCTATCGGCATTTCGTCGACTGGCGCCTGGTGGACCTGGATAGTGCAGAGGCCAGCTGCGTCCGCGTTCGACCTGGCAAGCCGCACCATGTCATCACTGATATCGATCGCATGGACTCGGCCATTGGCGCCTACGGTTTGCGCTGCGATCAACGCATCCAGCCCCGCGCCGGAGCCAAGCTCGACGACCACGTTTCCGCGGGATAACGCTGTCCACCTGGGCAACCAGGTAACACCGGCGAATGACGCAACCGCTGACGATGGCAACGTATCCAGCACATCGGCTGGGCAGCCAAGGTCTTCGGCAAAACAGCGACCAACCGGGAAATTGAATGTCCCTGTTGGTTGGGTGGCCACATCACCGTAGCGGTCTGCAACCGCCGCCCGGAGCTCATGAGGTGTCAGATCTGCGATCCCTGGTGTGGTGTTCTATGGATGCCTCGAGGTGCTGCGATTCGATGCTGGCTTACTTCGCATTCCTAACACTCAGGCCAGAGGGCTATGTGCATGCGTTTAACCTTGATGATTCAGGACCGCGAACGTCAGCGAAGGTAGGTACAAACCGTAGCTGGATGTGCTCACAGGTACGATGGTATCGGGGCTAACGGTTGTGCGAGACGGCTCTCCCTTAGGAGTCCCACGCCTCGACTGTTGTCTGGCGGAAGATGCGGCCGTTGCGGGTCTCGAACACGCTGGCTGCAAGCACGCCGACGCCGTCAGCGTATCTGCATCGCTCGACGAAGGCGCCAGTGTCTCCCTGCTGCACGCGCTGTTCGATGAAATGTTTCATGTCACGATTGTAGACATCCTTGAGGTAGGCGGATATCTCGTCCTTGCCGTGGATCCGGCGAGGGTTCGCGGGCGGCGAATTCTGGTTGATCATGTCAATCTGGGCGTCATCGTCGTAGAGGGCGGCCAACGCTTCAGCGTCGGCGGATTCGACCGCGCTCTTGAAATCGTCGATTCGGAACATGGAATCCTGGGTTGAAACCGACATCGCCATATCCTCTCTGCGATAGTGAACCGAACCGGCGGCAAGCTGTTGGACCGGCAATACACACCACATGACGAGCTGAAATACGGCTTTGGAGCCATGCGCGGCGGCTGTCGCCAGGCACCCTGGAGAGACCCATTGCATGATGAGCCGCGCAACTGGTGGCGTCAAGCACGCGACGCGGTGAACCTGCCTTGAACACGCACCTTGGGGTTGGCCCCATTGAGAGACGCCCGCTATCGAGGCGTCTCTCATGTAGCGCACGGGATCGATGGCGTCCGTTTCGGTCATGCACCTCGCGCCCGATGATGGTGTTGCGTTCAGCAACGTCCCTCAGGCATGCAGAAGCGTCAACCAATTCGATCCGATTGTGGAAAGCGGTTACGGAACATGTTGATGTTGTGCTTCGTGCCCGCTCCTGTTCTCAAGGATCATCACCTTGACGTGAGACGCTAGCGCTGCGCCGGCGAGCGTGATCAACGCCACGTACCACCCCCAGGTCATCAGCAATGCGGCAATTGCCAGAGGTCCGTATACGAGGTTCAGGTTGCTCCATAGCGGATCGATCACCACCGCGTAGACGCCTTGTGCAACAAGGAACAGGATCGTGGCGGCTGCCGCCCCCGTAAATGCGGGCCGCCAAAGCCGCTCTCCACGAGGAACGAAGTAGTACAGAAGGATGAAGGCGACAAGGAGCAGCGTGACGCGAGTCAGCGCATTGACGATGGCAAGCGGGAGGCCATCGGGTCCTGGAATTATCTGGAGCCCGTCCCGAACGAGGTCCCCCAACGGGTGCGCGGCGAGGGCGAGGAGCACGATGCAGACAATTCCAAGCAGCAGCGCGAGTTCCACGCCAATCCGCCTTCGAATCGGATCGCTCTGCTCGTCCACGTCGGAGACAAGGTTGAGTGCTTTGGTGAGCGCTCCAAGAACCCGCCGTGCCGCGATCAGGAACACGACGAGCGAGATGACGCCGGTGCGCCTTCGTTCGGCGAGCGCCGCCGTCACGATAGCCTCGATCTCGAACTCGCCACGCGGAAGGAATTCCCCAAGGAGCTCGGTCGCCCTCGATGTCGCCCAGGAAGCATCGACAACGTAGGATGCGAGCACCATGCCCAGCAGCAGCAGCAGCAGCGGGAATAGGGACAGCAGCGCGTAGAACGAGAGAGCAGCCGACCATTCAAACGCATTACTTGCGTAGAGGTCTCGGAGCGACTGGACGACGACGCGCGCCCACTCGTGTCGGGAAATTCGATGCAGTCGGACACCACTGTTGCCTTGACTCCAGTCCGACCGTCGCGCAGTTTGATCCGAAGACACTGGCTCTCTCCGTCGCTAGACCTGGAGCGAAACATCAAACGACCGTCCAGTTCAGGACGGCCGTTTGGCTGGGCACATTCAGCACCAGTGTTGACGTTCAGGCTAATTGGCAACCTTGGACATCACGTCGCCTTCGTCCTGGAACTGGTCCGCATCCGAACCTTGCACCTTGCTGGTGATGGCGTCAGGCGCCCCGTTCTTCTTCATGACGTTGACGAGATCATCCTTGCCAACTGGCCAGCTGACGCCTTGGGTGTACTTCTTGATGTCGCCGGGGTTGAAACCGCCAGCCATGTCCTTGAGCTT
>JACCVC010000212.1 GCA_013698305.1 Chloroflexia bacterium | reverse complement strand
ACGATGCTCTGCGCCCGCCGGTTCAGGAGCATGGTCTCGCGCCGGAGCGCCGCCTCCGTCTCGGCGAGCGGTTCCTCGGCGCCCTGGCGCACGGCCTGCCGCATCGCGTCGGTGACGTGTGGGCCGTCGGCCAGGAAGGAATCCTGCTGGTATTGACGCTGGGCCGCCGTGCGCCGTTTGGTGAACGCCTCGATCCGGTCGGCGATCTCGCCGAGCTCGCGACGGGTCGCCGCGATGTCGCCGATCGGCGTGCTCGTCGCGCGGAGCGCCTGGCGTTGGACGGGAGTCAGGTTCTGGGCCGGGTTCTCGATAGCCATGTGTTGCGTTCCTTTCTGCAGGTCATCTACTATCTGTGCGGCCAATTGCGGGCCTTACAGGCGATTTAAATGGCTCGGTTTCGGCGGATCGCGGCCCGATTCGTGAGAATTGGTCATATCGGTGGTATCTCTGAGTATTTCGAGACAGGTAGCAGAATACGTTTTGATCATGCGGATTTCAGTCGTGACCATCCCGTTAACACCTCCTCCAGCGACGCCAGCTCCGCCTGCTCTGCTTCGTGGTATCGGTTCCATGCCTCGGCGTCGGTGATCATGCTTGCGATGGCATTCTCCACGCGGTCTCGCAGCTCGGACGGATTGATCGCATCCACCTCCCAGCACTGATCGCCGACGTAGGTGGTGAACCATCGATATCGTGGGTCCTTCCGCTTATCCGTGGCAGCGAAGGACAGTGCCAATCCGAGCTCGTCGGTATCGTCCCGGTCGAGCGCCAGGCGGGTAAGCTCAACCCTGGCGCCGTAGTTCCACAAGCGTTTCGGCATGTCTATCGAGCTCATGTACATGCCGGATGGATCCCAGTCGCCGATGTAGAAGACGCGCAGCGGCGTCACGCTGTCCCTGGTCATCTCGGCAATGTCGTTTATCACCGTGGTTGATGTGAAACCGTGCATCACCCGAAAGCCGACGCCGTACTCATCGAGCACCGGGGCGAGTGTGCCGCGCATTGTGCCCTTCTCGGACCAGATTTCCACGCGCTGCGGCTGCTGGTTCCAGAGATCGCGGCGGTAGGAACGCTTTACCGTCCTCGTGAAATCCGCGGGATCGTCCCATTGCGGCTTGCGTTCGAGATCGCGGTTCTCGTCGACGATCCACTCGTAGGGGATGAGCCCAGCCTCCCGAGCACGGGTCAGGACACGGCTGATCTTCGCCGTCTCCTTCTTCGCCATGCTGGGGATCGCCTTTCTGGTGAACAACGCGTAGCAGACCGCCCGGACCGTGGCCGGCTGAATCTCTTCGAGAATGTCGTAACAGAGATTGCGGAGATCGATGGTCTTCTGTGCGAGTCCCCTACCCATGGCTAGACTTCACCTCCATCTGTGTAATCGACCGATCTTCGCGACTGTCGAAACGGCACCACGTTGTCCGGCACCCGCTGGGGGAATCGCCACTTCGACGTGAGCTTGCTGCGCCGGATACTCTCTACCGACGCTCGAATATCTTCGGTGTGTCCCTGATTCGCGTAGCGGCCCAGTTCCTCGCGGGTCATGGTTTCGATTTGTGTCAGCCGTCCTTCAAACGTGACGATCATGCTGATCTCCTCTGCGTATGGCATTGCCGCTGAGTATGCTCAAACACCGAAACGGCGTAGCGAAGCGATTCGAGGTAGTGAGGATCGTCGACTGAGGAGTCTCCGATAGCCGTGAAGGTGTCATCTCGCAACTGGTCGTCAGCGACCATCGCCTTTGCAAGGTCCCTGGCCTCTACAACGTCTTCTGGACTCAGACTTTCAGGAGCATCAGGTTCTGAGGAAGGGATGTGGGTTACGTTCTCCGGAGCGTCTGAACGAGTGGGCAGCTTCCATAACCATCGACCACCGGGCCCCGTGTCCTTATACACATCAACCTTGAGCTTTCGCTTCGCGATTCGGAGCGTGCCTCCAGAAATGGCTTCGTCTTCAGCTGCGTCGTTGACCTCATTGGCGTACTTTGATCCACTCTTGAGGAACTCAGAAAGCCACTCCACCGCCTCAGTGGTCCGGGG
>JACCVC010000205.1 GCA_013698305.1 Chloroflexia bacterium | reverse complement strand
CGAGGCGGCGGAACCGCACCTCGTCGGCGGTGAGCAGGAGGCGTGGCTCGACCGGCTCGATCTCGAAACCGAAAATCTCCGCGCCGCGGTCGACTGGTCGCTGACGCATGGGCACGAGGATATCCCGCTCCGGATCGGCGGCGCGATCTGGCGGTTCTGTTTCACACGGGGTTTGGCATCAGATTGTCGCGCCTGGCTGGAGCGGGCCTTTGTAGCTGGCAGATGTGAGCAATCGCCGTATCGCGCCAAAGCCCTCATTGGCGCGGGGAACCTGTTCGAGGACCACCGCGATCTGGACACCGCCTGGAACTATTTCGAGCAGGCGCGAATCCTCGCGGCCGCCATTGACAATCCGCTGAACGAGTCTTGGGCGATGACCGGACTCGGTATCGTTGCCCATGATCGCGGAGTGTATGTCGAGGCGCTCGGCTACCATACCCAGGCAGCAGCTCTCGCCCGGAAAGCAGGCGATCAGCGCAGTATCGGCGTTGCCCTCGGCAACATGGCGGGAGCCTACTATTACCAGGGCAATCTGGAGGACGCAGCGCGGTGTTGGCAAGAAGGTCAGGTGATCATGGCGACGTTGGGAGACGCGACGGCGGAAGCGATCGCCGCGTGTAACCTCGGCGCGGTGGCGATTTTGCATGGCGATGCCCAACGCGCGGAAAAGCACTTGACCCGGGCCCTCGAACTGCAGCGCCGTATGAAATCATCCCGTGATCTGCCGTATACCCTCATTAATCTTGGAGATGTCTCGCGCATATTGGGTGACTACACACAGTCGCACGATTGCTTTGCGGAGGCGATTACCCTTCTTCGGGCCGAGAGCAATGCTGTTATCGAAGGTGTCGCCCTCAACGGCGTCGCCAGGCTGGCCCTGGCGGAGGGTGACATCCCAGGAGCCGCGTCCCTGGTGCTGGAGAGCATGCGTCTCGTAGAAGACAATTACCCGACGTGTATCATCGACAATGCCGATTTGCTGGCGGAAATCTGCTCGATGCGTGACATCCATGCGACTGCGGTCGAGTTCCTGTCCGCGGCGGACCGAAATCGCCGGGAGCTTGGTTCCGACCTAACCCCGCAGAAAGTGTCGGTACTCGGTGGGATCGAGGCGGCTGCCCGGAAGGCGCTGTCGGAGCAGGACTATGCTGATCATTGGCAGGCGGGGAGCCTGCTGGACCTTGATGCCCTGACGCGTCGCATCGGCATCGTGGCTCGGGAGATCATCGGTAAACGCCAACCAGTCATCCTTCCCGAGCAACCGGTCGAGCCGGTTGTCAGCCACAACCTCACCAGCCGCGAGATCGAGGTGCTGCGTCTGTTGGCCCAGGGGAACTCCACCCGCGAGATCTCCGAGGCGCTGTTCATCAGTCCCCGCACCGCGGCCACGCACATCACCAACATCCTCGGCAAGCTCGATGTCAACAGCCGCACCGCCGCGGTCGCCCATGCCATGCGCACCGGCCTGGTGTAGGCCAGCACGCATCTACGTCAAATCACGTAGATGCACATCGTCCGCAATCTGCGAATCTCACTGAAAACTACGTCGATCCTACGATGCGCGCCCGGCTCCTGACGCGCATGATGGGGACACATCATTCACATTGGTCGGCGCCGGTCGATGTGAATGGTGGAACCGACACGGATCGACCTAACCGCATGAAGGAGCTATTTCATGAACACCCGAACACGAGTCACCGCCATCCCCGCCCTGCTCGCCGCGGGCGCCTTCGCCGCGCTACCAAGCATGTTGCGGGGCGCCGCCGCGCACGGCCAGGCCACACCGGAAGCCGCCAGCGTCGCGGCCTGGGCCGACCTCGGCCTGCCGGAGCTCGAGCTGACCTTCACGGTAGAGGCCGTCGAGGGCATGCCGGAATCGATCGAGGCAGGCCGATACCTTGTCACCATCCACGGTGAGCCAACCGATGAAGACTACGCCTTCGGGCCGATGTTCCTGCAGATTCCTGAGGGGATGACCTTTGACGACCTGATGGCCCAGGCCAGCGAGGACTCCGACGGGCCACCCGCGTTCTACTACGAATCGCTGGTCGCTGGCGGACCGTCTATCCTGGCCTCCACCGGTGAGACCTCCGCCGTCGGGATCGTCGATTTGCCGTCCGGCGAGTGGATCGTGGCTGGCAGCAGCCTCTCGCATCCGCCGATTCCCTTTACCGTCACCGACGAGATGCCGGATGACCTGCCGGAGCCAGCGTCGAACGCCACCTTCACGTTGGGCGAGATGGTCATCGCACTGACCGAGGGTGAGCTGGTTGCCGGCGAGAACCTGGTGAAGGTCGAGAACGCCGGCGTGCAGCCGCACTTTGTAGAAGTCTCGAAGGTGCCGGATGGCACGACGCTGGAGAATATCGAGGCTACTATTGCGGGCTTTATGGGCGGCACACCGGAGGCTGAACCCATCGCTGAAACGGACTTCGCGGGATTCGCCACAACGGTTGATCAGGCGGGCGGCACGACGATCTGGGTCACGATGGATCTCGAGGCTGGCACCTACGCCGCGCTTTGTTTCTTCCCGGATCGGGAAACCGGCATGCCGCACGCGGCTATGGGGATGTACACCGTCTTCACCGTCGAGGCGGCCGGTTAAACCGCAAGCATCCATCGTATCGCCTGCATGGGCGATACGATGGATGCACTGACACGAAATCCGGATGAACGATCGCCGAAATATCCCCACGTCAGGCCATCGATGAAAATGAGATGACGCTCCACCCCATATAGGAATGAGGAACGAATGCACAGGAGCGAGCCGCATGTACTGGCGGAACGCGTGGAGCATGCCTACGCCATGCATCTGCCCCCAGGCAAAGGGTTCTTGCCGCCGGTGGTTCCAGTTGACGTCCTGCCCGACGTGTTCGCTCGCTATCAGCACGCGTGCGATGCGTTGCCCAGCAGATTTGGTGAGCCAGGCGGTGGCATCCGTCCGTGGCTCGACAGCCTCTTTTCCCGGCACGACCCAGCGGTCACGCAAGCCATCGACCGTCTCTCGCCAATGGAACGACAGAAGGCGATGACCGTCCTCTGTACGCTTGCGCATACCTACCGATGGGAGAAGACTCCCCCAGACCAGGCCGCGTTTGAGCTCAAGCGTCTCACGCTTCCACCGGGCATCGATGAGCCATGGACTCACCTGGCAAGGGTGCTGTGGCAGCCTCGGGTGGGCAGTTTATGGAACGTGGCGTTGTGTAACTGGTCACTGGCGTTCAAGCCGGGAGGCAGCGACTACTCGGCAGACGAGCTGACACTGGAAAACCTCCGCTTCACCCACGGCTGGCTGAATCCTCCGCTGGCCTCTGCGTTGGAAGTATTCATGCTCACGTTTGTCGAGACGGAGGCGCGTGGGGTGGCCGTCATCCAGCGAAGCCTTGATCTGGTTCGCTCGGTCGCGGATAACGATGTGCAGGCGATTCTCTCCTGCCTCGAGACCCTGGACGAAGCTATCAAGACAATGAATCATGTGTTCTACAAGAACATCCGGGCCAGGCTGATCGATCCAGCCGCCTGGAATGAACGCATCAAGCCAATCTACGGATGGGGGCTGGATACGGGTGAAGGGACGCTGGAAGGAGCAAGCGGCTTGCAGCTGGGAGCAATCCAATGCGCGGATGCCGTCCTTGGCATTGAAAACGAAACCTTTCTGCCCAGGGCAGTCGCCGAGTCGCGTAAGTACATGCCTGAAGGCCACAGACAATTCCTCTCTGCCATGGACACCGTGCGGTCGCTGGTTCCGCGGTACATACGAGAAAACGGGAACGCGCCCCTTACGCAGCGCTATAACCTCTGTGTCGATTCATTACGGGCGTGGCGCCAGGCACACCAACGACGAGGAGCGCTCTATCTTTGCGGTAATGGGGCCGGGCCCATGGGCGGAACAACCGGCATGGCGATTCGCGACAGCGAACACGCCGTGGAGGAGTTTCATGCAATGATGCAGGGGCGAATCGGCGAAACGATGAACGCGCATATCCCTGTAACAGCAGATGCTCAACCGACCCGGGTGGCGATATAGTCGACCGGATGACGGCAATCGCCGGTGGCGACCGCCACCGTATAGTGGTAGAGGCCGCGATGCACCATCTCCACCGACAGAGCGCTGAACGGCTGGTTCGGGCCTCGGCAACGGACCTCACCAACATCCTTGGCAAGCTCGACGTCAGCAGCCGCACCGTCGCCGTAGCCCACGCCATGCGCACCGGTCTTGTGTAACGAAAACCGGCGTCTACGTGATTCTACGTATGACGCCTGCCGCCCCCACCTCACGATCCCGGCGAAAACTACGTCGTTCCTTATGATGCGCACCCGGCTCCTGGCGTCCATGATGGGATCACACCATTCACAGTGATCGGCGCCGGTCGGTGTGAATGGTGGGAGTGACACCGATCGACCTCACCTCACAAGGAGCCAACGAATGAATACCCGAACACGCGTTACCGCCATCCCCGCCCTGCTCGCCGCCGGGGCTTTCGCCTCGCTGCCAGGCGTGTTGCGGGGCGCCGCCGCGCAGGAGGCCACTCCGGAGGCAGGCGCATCGCTGCTTTCCGAGTTCGGCTTCCCCGAGATCACCATCACGATCGAGAATGGAGAGGTCACGGTCCCGGCCGAGGTCCAGGCGGGCCGGGTGCTGATCGCCTATGAGAATATCGGCGATGAATCCTCGCATCCCATCCTGATGCAGCCTCCCGCAGGTGTCAGCGCCGATCAGATGATGGCCGATCTTGGTCCCGAGGCGATGGAGCCGCCGGAGTGGTTCCTGGACGCCACCTTCCCGGGATTTGTCGGGGAGACCCTGCCTGGCGAGACGTCGTACGCTGTTGTCGATCTCCTGCCGGGCACGCACCTCGTGCTCGACAACGCGCCGTTCCCCTTTGAGGTCGTGCCGTCGGATGCGACTCCGGCCGCAGAGCAGGTGCCGGAGGCCGATGGCGTTGTGCGCCTCTTCGAGATGGGTTTCGAATTCTCCGAGCCTCTCGAGCCCGGACGGCAGGTGTGGGAGATCACCAACTCCGGTGACCTGCCGCACGAGTTGCTCCTCATTCGCTCGTCGGCGCCGGTGACGCCGGAGCAGATCATCGAGCTGTTCATGAGCGAGGATGAGAACGCGACGCCGGTGGGTGGTGGCCCATCGCTGGCGGACATCGAACCGGTCGGCGGTCTCGGCTGGCTTTCGCCCGGCGCGACGGCCTGGACAGAGGTCGACCTGGAACCCGGTACCTATGCAGCCGTGTGCTTCGTCTTCGACCCGGAAACCGGCATGCCGCACCTGATGCTGGGCATGGTTGATACCTTTACGGTGGGCAATGGGGGAACCCCGGCGGCGACGCCGGCAGGGTAGGACCGGCAGGAATCGGTGCGTAGGTGTGTAGAGGAAGCCGCTGGCGCGCTCGACTTGGCCGACATCGTGCCGGTCGCCGATTCCGCCGAGCAATCGACCGATACCACGATGTGGATGCCGCTCACGCTGGAAGCGGGCACCTATGCCGGGCCGTGCTTCATCCCCGATCCGGAAACCGGCCTGCCGCACGCGGCAATGGGCATGTACATCGTCTTCACCGTCGAGTAGGTCGGTAGCGGCAACCATTCACGGCAGCGGAAAGTCGACTGGTCAACAGTGACGATGACCGGATTGTTGATACATCACGACACCGGAGCGTGTGCACGCTCCGGTGTCGTGACATTTCCGATCAGGGTCCCACCATAAAGTGACGTACTGCCTAGCCTTCAGGCGTTGCCGCTGGGGCCCCGAAGGCCTCTTCGAATGACGCGACCGGGGTACCCATTGGCTCAACCGCGAGCTTCGTGCCCTCGGCCATGCCAGGTCCTATCTCGCCGCTGCTCG
>JACCVC010000155.1 GCA_013698305.1 Chloroflexia bacterium | reverse complement strand
TTCTGGAGGCTGAGCTCTCGTTCCACAGCCAGATCCTCGGCTTCCCCCACCCGGAAGGCATCCCACGCCTCGCCATCGAGAACCTGCCGACGTAAGATTTTGGCTCGTCCAAGGGCCCATTTGTCGATCCGAAGATCCACACCCGTAGCGGCCGATCCTGTATCGGCCCAGTTTTGCGAGGGCGAATTTGGCAGACGCGGGGTCTGCCGCTACGGATTCCATGGAGAAACCACACCATGCACACCACCAACTACCACGACACCTTCATCGAGGTCGCCGAGGATTGCCCGGCCAGCATCGCCGAGCCGCCACCCCGCAAGGATGGCAAGATCACCGTCGCAAACATCGAGTTTGACCTGATTGCCGGTAATCCCTACCGACACACCTCCGACGATGTCGTATTCCATGTGTACGCCACCCGCAACGACATCGCCGATGCCGGCCTCGCCGACGAACGGGAAGCGTTCTTCTCGAAGGGACGGCCGTGCCTGCGCTCGTCGGCCCTCGCCAAACGCTACGGCTGGGGCATTCACAGCGACGCAGAGGGCAGGGTCGCCTTGGTCGCGATCGAGTCTCCTGAGTACCAGCAGTTCGCCTCGAGCGCCACGCTCAAGCACCTCAAGGCGATGCGCTCGAAGCGGGCATTGTCGTACCCGATCCGGCCCAAACCACTCATTAGCCAACATCGCTCCCCGGCTGCATCAGTTGCTATGAGCCCACGTTCGTTGTAAGTGTCGCGAACGCCTATTCCACCAAATGAGGGCGTCCAGTTGTGGATTGTTCGTTCCGAGTCCGTCCTTGCTGATTGGCGTTGAATCAATGCATCTGGGTCGTACCAATAGCCACCAGATGTACGATGATTCTCACCGCCCACAGCTCATTCTCTCTCCGAAATCCACCTGGCTTCGCCATTCGGGCCAACACAACCACTTGACGTAGCGCCCCAATCCCGTTAGCGTGCGAGTCAGCAACTGGGCATTCGATCTTTTCCAGTATCAGGGAGTCCGCACAGGCCGAGCGAAACCTGATTAAACGATCAGAAACCAAACCTGATGGCCACGCACGAATCCAACAAAAGAGCGGAGGGTGGGATGAAAAACGTCCTACGCATATTTATCATCGTGATGCTGGCGATTGGCCTCACAGTCAGCACCACAAGTGTCGTCGGCGCTCAGGACGACAATCAGAACATCGCCAGCCAGAGCGATCTCGTTGCCAAGTTGGTCGCCGTGCTGGTCCAGATTCTCAACCAGATTCTGGCCGATGATGGCAGTGACCATATAGATCCCGATGATCTTCCGCTGGGCTGCAAGGCGGTCGGGACAGGCTTTACCTGCATCCTCTTCAGCGAAGGCGGCGCCCCGAGTGGCGTCAGTTGTTCCAGCACAGGCTTTGAAACTGGCAGCTGTACGCTGCCGACGACCGGAGCGACATTTGACTGTGTCGTTATTCCTGACCCCGGTGGGCCTCCGCCGACGTTCGCTACGTTTGCTTGCACCCCAGCCACAGGTGGCCAGATCGACCCGGCCGACCTTCCCGCGACGTGTACTGTAGACGCGGCTGGAACAGGATTTAGCTGCCCGATCGAAGGCCTCCCCTTTCCCGCCGGTCTTGACTGCATCAACACCGCCCCGGGCGCAGCGACCTGCACATTGCTGACAACCGCGGCTACGTTTCACTGTTTCGGCAGCGATGAGAATGGCGATCTTAATTGCTTCCCCGTCACATAGGCGTACGAGGCGCGGAGAGCGGTAAGCAGGGTCCCCGGGTGCTGCGTCAACAACGTCGCTGGGAGCCAACCTGGTATGTTCCAAATGAAGCCGCCATCATTCGTCGAAACGCCCTGAAATCGGTTGGGTGCCACAGGAGCCGCGCACGACGAGATCTGCCTGGAACACCCGCTTGTTCTCACGCAACGTGCCCTTGGTGATCAGCTCGATGATCATCTCGCCGCACGAGGCCGCCATGTCCGCGGCCGGAAGCCGCACCGTGGTCAGCGAAGGCACGGCATATCGCGCCAGCGGGATGTCGTCAAAACCCACCACCGCGATATCGCCCGGGACGTGCCTTCCCGCCTCCACGATTGCCGCCATCGCGCCCATCGCGATGGTGTCGTTCCCCGCCACCACCGCCGAGAACTCCTGTCCAGAATCCAGCAACGATCTCATCCCGCCATACCCGCTGTCCGCGCTGTAGTCGCCGGAACGGACCAGCGTGCCATCAAAGGGTATCCCCGCCCTGCTGAGCGCCTGCCGGTACCCCCCAAATCGCCCTCCGATGGAATGGTGCGGGATATGGCGATAGTGGATGAAGGCGATGCGGTCATGTCCATGATTGATCAGATGCGTGGTCGCCGTGTCCATGGCAGCAACGCTGTCCACCCAGACGGCCGATGCCGAAGGGTGGGAATGGCCACCGATCATCACCAGCGGGTACCCATCGTCGATGAGCCGCCGCAGCCTGGCATCGGCGGGATCAGGATTGAGCACAATCAGCCCGTCGATCTGTTTGGCGTCGACGAGCTGGTCGTATTCGTACGTGGGTTGCCCTGTATCCGACGTTTCCACCAGCAGCCGATACCCGAACGCGCCGCAGATCCGGGCCAGACTGTGAAGGGTTTGGGGCACGAACGCATCGACGCGAATATGATCGGCCTGGCTGACGACCAGCCCGATTGTCGCCGTCTTGCCACTCACGAGCGCTCTGGCGGCCGCGTTTGGCACATAGCCAAGCTCCGCCGCGACTGCCAACACCCGGCGTCGGGTCGCGTCACTGACCTTGTTGGTATCCAGCCCATTGAGCACGAACGAGACGGCGGTGCGAGAAACGCCCGCCCGTTCTGCCACCTGCCCGCTGGTCACACGACGGTTCTTCATGGGCGCATGTCACGACGATGGATCATGCTCGTATCCTCTGCATCCCAGTCGGCCTGCCTGCCATGGGAAATCTGCGACACACGACCGGACTTGACAACGTGGTCCTCACGATCTATCGTAACAGGTAACACGAGTTACGCATTCCAATTACTATCTATTCGTCGGGCGCGGTGACACTCCGGTGTTGCCAGGAGAGCTTGCATTTGGATATGAGCGTCACGAGCAGCGCAAGCCAGCCGAAACGGCGATTCCTGCACGAGTGGAGACGTGGCGAGACGCTCGCGGCATGGCTGTTCATGTTGCCGGCGCTGATTGGCTTCGTCGTGTTTTTCGGCTTTCCGGCGGCGCGTGGGTTCTACATCGGCCTCACGGAATGGAACCTCCTCACAGAGCCAGAATACATTGGACTCGAAAACTATCGCGAGCTCATCCAGGACGACGAGTTCTGGCACTCCATGTGGGTGACGCTGTACTACGTGCTGCTCAACATTCCCCTGCAAACGGTTCTCGCACTCGTTATCGCCGTCGTGTTCGATCGCTTCGTGCGCGGCTCTGGCTGGCGCAGCCTACTCCTGCTCCCATGGCTGATGCCAAATGTCGTCGTCGCGCTGCTCTTCCTGTGGATCCTCGATCCGGGCCTGGGCATCGTCAACGAGTTCTTCGAGGCCGTCGGACTGCCAAGCCAATCGTTCCTGGGTTCTGTTGACCAGGCGATGCCCTCGATCGCTGGCATCAACATCTGGCGACACGTCGGCTACACCGCGCTGCTATTGATCGCCGGCATGCAGCGCATTCCCAGGGACCTCTATGACGCTGGCGCTCTCGATGGCGCCAGTGAAGTCAAAATGTTCCGCGACATCACGCTGCCGCTGCTCCGCCCGATCATGGTATTCGTCCTCATCACCAGCATCGTCGGCTCGTTCCAGATATTCGACACAATCGCCGTGACCACGTCAGGCGGTCCGGTCGATGCCACGCGCGTGATCTACTGGTACATCTATCAGGAAGCCTTCGAGCGCTTCAACTTCGGCTACGCGTCCGCTGCGTCGATCATCCTGTTCGCCATCCTGGTCGTCGTGAGCCTGGTCCAGCTGCGGCTCCTCCGCGCAAACGAATCGGACCTTTCATAAAGTCGATACGTCGTATTCCATTGAAAGGAGAAGCGCGTGGCCAACGAGGCATTGCAGGCTTCCGCAGTCGAACCTGACACCCGCGACCAGGTCGTCGGCAACTCGGCGCGTCACAACCAGACCATCGCCAGGGTCGTGCTTGTCCTGCTTATTCTGTTCACCCTGTTCCCGTTTTACTGGGCGCTGCGAACGGCCCTTTCCACACAGCGCGACCTGTTGGCCAATCCAGCCAGCCTCCTTCCAGTCGGCTTCACCCTGGACAACTTCCGGGCGGCTCTCGGCCTGATCTCGACCAGCGATGCCGTCGCTAGTGGCGGCTCCGGCAGGACTTTCGCGTTCTGGAAGTATCTGTTCAATACCGCCCTGGTCTCCACCGTTGTCGCCGCCGGACAGGTATTCTTCAGCGCCATGGCAGCCTACGCCCTCGCTCGTCTCAACTTCCCGCTGAGGAACGCGGTCTTCATCATGTTCCTCGCGGCGCTCATGGTCCCTGGTGTCGTGCTCCTCATCCCGAACTTCGTGCTGATCTACGACCTCGGCTGGATCAATACCTATCAGGGGATCGTGGCTCCCACTGTCCTGATGTCCCCATTCGCCGTCTTCTTCCTTCGTCAGTTCTTCCTCGGCATCAACCGTGACCTGGAGGAAGCGGCAAAGCTCGACGGAGCCGGTTATTTCGAGATCTTCTCGCGAATCATCCTTCCCTTAAGCAGCGGTCCCATGCTCACGCTCGGCATCATCGTCTTCATCACCCAATGGAACGACTATTTCTGGCCATTCCTTGTCGGGCGTGACGAAGACGTGAGGGTGCTGACCGTCGCGCTGAGCGTGTTCCGATCCCAGACACCGCAGGGGTCTCCGGACTGGCCCGGCCTGATGGCCGGTACCCTGCTCGCGGCGATTCCAATCATCGTCATCTTCCTGTTCCTCGGCCGGCGAATCGCCACGTCCCTGCAGTTCACCGGGGTGAAATAGATGACGACCGTGAACAACACCGGAAAGGAGAGCCATACACCACGTCAGTGATGAAACGCGCGCCAATGTTTACCAGGACGCAGACACATTCGACACATCGCCCGGATTGGAGAACACATTCATGGTCATGGACAAAAAGCTGAACCGACGCACCATCGCCGCTGCCGCCGCTGCCGCCCCCTTCGCGCCAGCGCTGCTCAAGAGCGCAGCGGCACAGGACGCGGTCACCCTGCGCTACGGACTGTGGGACGCGAACCAGCTACCCGCCTACCAGGCGTGTGCCGACGCGTTCACGGAGGCCAACCCGAACATCACCATCGAGATCGAGCAGCTTGCCTGGGATGACTACTGGACCAACATCCAGACCGGCATGTTGTCGGGATCCAACTACGACGTCTTCACCAACCATCTCGCCAAATACCCGGAGTTCGTCTCCCTGGGTCAGATCGTCGATATTCAACCATTCGTCGACGAAGATGGCGTGGATACCACCCAATATGAGGGTGAGCTCGCCGACCTCTGGAGCCGCGATGGCGCTCGCTACGGCCTGCCCAAGGACTGGGACACCGTCGCGGTGATCTACAACGAGGACATGCTCACGACCGCTGGCCTTGAACCAGGGGTGTTCGCGGAGTGGACCTGGAATCCGGACGACGGCGGCAGCTTCCGCGAGACTGTCGCCCAGCTCACGCTCGACGAAAACGGTAACAACGGGCTCAGCCCCGATTTCGACCGCGATAACGTGGCACAGTATGGCTTGGCCATGGGGCTCGGTGACGCCTACGGCCAAACCGCCTGGAGCCTGTTTGCCTGCTCCACTGGTTGGCGCTTCATGGACGAGCCGTGGGGCGAGGAATACCACTTCGACGATGAGCGCGTGATCCAGTCGATCCAGTCACTTGCTGATCTCGGACTCGTCGACGGATTCAACGCGCCGGAAGAAGAAGTCGCCAGCCTGAACGTGGAAACCGTCTTCTCGGCTGGCACCGCGGCGCTGATCTTCCATGGCTCGTGGATGATCAACTGGATGGCCGACAATATTACCTTCCCCTTCGGCTTCGGCAACCTGCCTACGGGTCCGGAAGGACGAATCTGCATGTTCAACGGCCTCGCCGACTCCATCTGGACCGGCTCAGAGCATCAGGCAGAGTCCTGGGAATGGGTCAAGTTCCTCGGATCGCCGGAGGCGCAGCAAATCGTCGGTGGCACCGCCGTGGTCTTCCCGGCGATTCCAGCAGCGGCTGAAACCGCGCTCGCGGCGTTCCAGGAGAAAGGGCTCGACGTCACGCCGTACCTCGAGCAGGCGCAACAGGAAAACGGAACGTTCCTGTTCCCGATCGCCGACAATGCCTCCGAGTACACTGCGACCATGACCGCCGCCATGCAGGCTGTTGCGCTTGGCGAAGCACCCGCCGCCGAAGCCTTGCCCGAGGCAAACGAAGATATCAACGACCTCTTCTAGTTTCTTGCGCCGAGGCACAAAACGTGGCCCACGACGCAAGTGGCTCTTTTCCAGAGCCACTTGCGTCGGCTGCTCGTGACTGAACGTCAGTGTTTGGAGATACCTCATGGCCAGGATCGCATTCATCGGCGCCGGCAGCGCCGTGTTCGCCCGCGCGTTGCTCTACGATCTCCTGACATTTCCCGAGTTCCATTCGGCCACGATTCACCTGATGGACATCGACGCCGACCGACTCCGCGATTCCGCGACCGTCGCTCGCCGCGTCGCCGATGCGGCGAGCGCCTCGCCGACGATATGCACGACGACCGACCGCCGCGAAGCCCTCCAGGACGCCGACTACGTGATCAACATGATCCAGGTCGGCGGCTACGACCCCGCCACCATCAATGACTTCGAAATCCCGAAGAAGTATGGACTGCGGCAGACGATTGGGGACACGCTCGGCATCGGTGGCATCATGCGCGGCCTCCGCACCATTCCGGTCATGCTCGACATCGCCAGGGACATGGAGGAGCTGTGCCCGGACGCGCTGCTGCTCAACTACTCCAACCCAATGGCGATGTTGACCTGGGCCATGACCAGGAACACTGGCATCAGGACGGTCGGTCTATGCCACAGCGTGTTCGGCACGGCGCGGGAGCTTGCCAACGTCCTGGAGATTCCGGCATCCGAGATCGACTACCACTGCGCCGGCATCAATCACATGGCGTTCTTCCTGCGCTTCGAACATAAGGGTGTCGACCTCTATCCCCGGCTCAAGGAACTCGCCGCCAACGACGACTTTCCGGGCTTCGAGCGGGTCCGGGCAAGCATCCTGCGCCATTTCGGCTACTTCGTGACCGAATCTTCGGAGCATTTCAGCGAATACACGCCCTGGTTCATCAAGGATGGTCGTCAGGACCTGATCGACCAGTACCGTATTCCGCTCGATGAATATCCGACCCGCTGCGAGGACCAGATCGCGGAATGGTCCACCATGCGGACCGCGCTGCTCTCGGACGATCCCGGCGCGATGGACGCGTATGCGGCGAATCGGGCCTCTCAATCCAGCGGCATGTGGGAACGACGCATTGCCGCGGTGGCGGTCAACCAGCCGGAGGAGGCCGAGTTGCTCCGGGAGCGGATTGTGGCTGACCGGAACCACCGGGCACAATCACATTCCGGCGAGTACGGAACCCTGATCATCCACAGCTTGGAAACCGGTCAGCCCAGGGTGATCTACGGAAACGTTGGCAACAATGGGGCGATCGAGAACCTCCCCGCCGACTGCGTGGTCGAAGTTCCCTGTCTGGTGGACACGAATGGCGTGCAACCAACGCAGGTCGGTAGCCTGCCGCCGCAGCTGGCGGCCCTGATGCAGACAAACATCAATGTCCAGCGGTTGACCGTCGAGGCGGCATTGACGGGGCGCCGTGACCATATCTACCAGGCGGTGATGCTCGATCCACACACCGCCGCCGAGCTCGATCTCGACCAGATCGTGTCGCTGGTCGACGACCTGATCGATGCCCATGGGGATTTGATGCCGGCATACCGGTAGCGGCGAGGGGCCGGCCCCGGTAACCTCGAGTCTTGTGCCCGAGGTCTGCACGGCCCGCACGTCCGGGAGGTCCTTGTGGCCTCCCTCTTTCGTCACCGCAGTGGCGTGTCCATCACCTCGGTCCTCGCCGCGTGCGGATCACGAGGCGTGAATGACGATCCGTACCCGGCCTCTGGCTCGCGGCGCTTCTTCGTCCGGGACCGCTCCCGTCGATGTTGCAGCCAGGTCGCGTTGACGTAGCACCCAAACAGGATCACATGCGCCAGCGCGTAGAACATCGCCACCATCAACATCAGCAGCCCCAGCGCCACCCCGAAGCGGTTGAATCCGCCGGACGTCCGCAGGTAGATCGGAAACGCCAGAATCACCAGCAGGAACAGCAGCGATGACAGCGCCGCACCCGGCCAGACATCACGCATCCGCTGGCCCGCGTTCGGCACCAGCCGGTAGATCGTGATGAACAGCCCGAACGCCGCCAGCACCGCGACTGCATAGAGGAGAAGCTGCCCGCGTCCGCTGGCAAAGACCCATTGCTGGAAGAACGCTGGCAGCCGCTCGCTGTCACCAACGAAGAACGTGGCGACGATCGACGACGCCGACGCGATCATGAAGAACAGCGCGAACAGGAGGATCACGATGAATCCGCGCTGCTTCTCCTTCAGGTATCCGGCGTTCGGCACGCCGTAAATGCGGTTCATGCTTCTCGCCATGGCGCTGACGAAGCCGGTCCCTACCCAGGCGAATCCCAGCAGGCTCAACGCGCCGAACAGGCCGCTGTTTCGCCGCGCTTCGAACGCCGCGGTGAACGCCTCGCCTGATGAGCCCGACGGCAGGATCCACGCGATGGCGTAGATCGTCTGTTGCAGCACCGATGAATCGCGCAGGAACAGGCCCGCCACCGAGATCAGCAACAGGAACATCGGCACCACCGCCACCATCGCCTGGAACGCGACCGCCGAGGCGAGGTCCGTCGCGTTCACCCGTTGGTAGCCCCGCACCATCCAGCGCGGTATCCTCCTTATCGTCGAAAGAATTCCGGACGTCGCGTTGGGCTGGCCCACGATCCGCGGCAACGGGGAGATGACGGCACCCTCGATCCGTTCGATCGTCCCAAGCCGCGTTCCCGTCACCTGATTGAGACGTATCATGCGTGGCTCCTCCCGATCACCCGTCCGAAGGCCCGTCTCCACAAGGACGCCTTCCGTGGCCGCGGCTCCGGCTGCTCGGGCAGATCGACCTTTGACGGGAGCTCCACGATCGACATCGGACCGAACATGCTCCACATCTCGACGATCACCCCGTTGGCGAAACGGAACGTCTCAATCCCGTTCGCGACGACGTTCTCTCCGGATGGAGGCGACCCGAAGAACTCGGCGATGTGGCGACCCCGCAGCGTCACCCGCGCCACGACCTTGTCGTTGTCGGCCAGCAGCTCGTCCGGCTCGAGCGTCCCGTTGGGAAAGGCGGCTCGGAAATGCGCCACCACCTGCTTGTACCCCGAAAGGCCAGCCGCCTGACCCGGCGCTGGCGTCCTGTCCTCGACATCGACGGCAACGATGTCGTCGAGCTGCGCCAGGTCGCCCGTCTCGAACACGCGGTAGACGGACATTACCAGCGCCTTGCGGGATTCACCGTCCCGCGTCATGAACAGGTCAGCCCCGACCCAGGCCGCCGCGACTGCGATCAGCGCCGCCAGCCCCAGCCGGCTCAGGTTCTCCTGAAAGCTCTCGTCGGCGCGGGCGACGGTCGCCTCCTTTGGCAGCGACACGGTGATGAACGCCGCGTTCTGCAACCCGCTTTCACCAGCGCCAATCTGGATCCAGTCGCCCGAGAAGATGGCATCGGGATCGTTGATCTGGCTCAATTGCGCACCGGATGGATCCGAGATCATACGCTGGACCACTGGATCGTCAGCGAACGAGGCGCCGATCATTGACTCCTCCTCGACGTCAGGAGAGCGGAGCAGCAGCACACCTGTGCGGTCGTAAACGCTGAGTACCGCCCCGTCCGGCAAGTCGGCGATATTCGCGAAGGTATTCAGCGCGCCGAGATTGAGTGACACGAACACCAGGCGCTGGGGATCGCCCTCGCCCACCGGCACCGGCGCCGCATACGTCACTGTTGGCTCATCGGACAGTGGGCCGAGCCCATAGGTGCCGATCACGACATCGTCGGCGGCAAAGGCGTCCTCTGCGAACTGTGGATTCCTGAGAAGACCTCCTGCACTTCCTTCGACGGCGGAACAGAAGAGCGATTGATCCCGATTGAGCACACCGAGGTTATTGAACTCGCGATTGGCCTCGATCAGCTCCGCCATCAGCATCGAGCACTGGTCGGCGTTGTTGCCGCGAACCTCCGGTAGCCGGGCAACGGTGGTCAGGAGCTGCTCCGCCTGGTCGAAGATACGCCTTTGGTCGATCGCCGCCAGCCGGACCAGCCGGATCGCCTCGAGCTGCCCTTCCGCGAGGGCATCATCCCGCTGCTGGTTGGCGGTGTACAGCAGCAGCCCGATCGCGGGCAACGACGCCAGCAGCACCAGCAGCGTCAGCCGGAACCGCAGGCTATGGAAAAAGGGAAATCGGGACAGCCAGCGGATCAGTCCAGAAAGCGCTCGCATCACAGCCATCGCCCATTGGCGCTGCCACGATCGATCGGCTCGGGTTGGCTCTGTCGTGCCTTCATGTGCTGTGACCCATTCTAACCCTGGCTGGTTCCCGGAACGGACATTCTCGGTGACAATAGATGACGGCGGTGTTGCGCCAATTCTACTCGACAGGAGTTTCTCCCATGACAACCACCCGGCTCGATGACGT
>JACCVC010000134.1 GCA_013698305.1 Chloroflexia bacterium | reverse complement strand
GCCCGGATCGCCGCCTCGAAGACCTGCACCAGATAGTCCGGGTCGGTTCTTGTCGCATCCTCGCACGAGAACTCGACATCGCTGGTGAATCCTTTTGCAAAGGCCACCATCTCCCGCACGCGGTCGAGCACCTCATCGCGGCTCATCTTCAGCTTGTGCGTGAGATGAATGTCCGACGTCGCGATGAAGGTATGGATACGCGGGTTCTCGGCATCCTTGACTGCCTGGGCGGCGCGTTCGATATCCTTGGCGTTCGCCCGCGCCAGTCCGGCGACAGTGACGCCTTTCGCCCGGCGGGCGATGTCACGTACCGACTCGAAGTCACCAGGCGATGCGGCCGGAAACCCCGCCTCGATCACGTCGACTTGGAGAGCAACGAGCGCGTCGGCAACCTCGAGCTTCTCGTCAGTGGTAAGCGTCGCACCCGGCGACTGCTCGCCATCGCGAAGCGTGGTGTCAAAAATGATGACACGCGATTGGTCGACTGCTACGTTACTCTCCCGGTCGCTCATGATTGCTGTCCTTCCGACCGAATGGCCATCCCTATGATTAATTGCCCGACGTCATCGCCGCCTTCGCGTCTTCTCGCGCCGCCTTGCCCGTCTTGAGCCACGGCATCATCGCGCGGAGGTCCTTGCCGACCCGCTCGACATCGTGGTCGGTTCCGGCCTGCCGCATCGCCAGGAACTTCTCGCGGCCAGCTTCGTTCTCCGCGATCCATTCCCGCGCGAACGAGCCGTCCTGAATCTTGCCAAGCAACGCCTTCATCGCCAGCTTGGTGTCGGCATTGATCACCTTCGGACCGGCGTAGTAATCACCGTACTCGGCGGTATCGGAGACAACCTCGCGCATGTGGGTGAGACCACCCTCGTAGATCAGGTCCACGATCAGCTTGAGCTCGTGCAGCACCTCGAAGTATGCGCTTTCCGGCTGATAGCCAGCCTCGGTCAATGTCTCGAACCCGGTCTGAATTAGCGCCGCGACGCCACCACACAGCACCGCCTGCTCGCCGAACAGGTCGGTTTCGGTCTCTTCCTTGAATGTGGTCTCCAGCACTCCAGCGCTCAGTGATCCCAGCCCACGCGCGTACGACAGCGCCTGCTCTTTCGCGTTGCCGGACGCGTCCTGATGCACGGCAACCAGCGCCGGGACGCCGATGCCTTCTTCATACAGCTCGCGCACCCGCGTCCCTGGCGCTTTCGGGGCGATCATGGACACGTCAATGCCATCAAGAGGTTCGATCTGCCCAAAGTGAATGTTGAAGCCATGGGCGAACATCAGAGTGTCACCAAGCTTGAGATTGTCCTTGATCGATTTCTCATACACGGACTTCTGGGAATGATCCGGCACCAAAACCATGACCACGTCAGCGGCTTTGACCGCGTCCGCTACCGATTCCACCCGAAGTCCATCCGCCTCCGCCTTCGCCTTGCTCTTGCTGCCATCGTGCAGCCCGACCACAACGCTCAGGCCCGAGTCACGCAGATTGAGCGAATGTGCCCGTCCCTGTGACCCATACCCGATCACCGCGATGACCTTGTCCTGTAGCGGAGCGAGGGTTGCGTCATTCTCGTAGTAAATCGTCGCCGGCACTGTCTGATCCTCCTCGGGCGCCTTGCGCCGTACGGGTCGACTCTATGTCGACCCCACCCAATCATCGAACCGGGAGGCTATTGATAACCTCCCGGTTCCATTGTTGCCTCAATCAGCCGCCGCGTATACGCCATTGCTCGGCGCATCGGCCTTTCCTTGCCGCGACGTGCCAGACGTCCGCGACATGGCGATCTTGCCGCTGCGCACCATCTCACGAATGCCGAACACCCGCATCATGGTCAGGAACGAGTCGATCTGCGCCTCGTCACCGGTAGCCTCGATCATCAGCGTCGACGGCGTCACGTCCAGCACGCGGGCGTTGTACACCTGCGCGATCTGCAAAATCTCCGACCGCGACTGTCCCTTGGCGGCGACCTTGACCATCACTATCTCGCGGGTGATCGCCTCGCCTTCTGAAAGATCGGTGACCTTCATTACCTCCAGCAGCTTGTAGAGCTGTTTGCCAGCCTGCTCGACATCGGCATCTTCGCCGCGAACAACCAGCGTCATCCGCGACATCCCCGGCTGCTCCGAGTGGCCGACCGTGATCGAGTCGATATTGAATGACCGCCGCCTCAGCAACGACACCACGCGATTGAGCACACCCGGCTGATCCTCGACCAGCACCACCAGCGTATGAGCGTGTTCCATGGCTAGACATCCTCCTCATCGGGAGACCACTGCGGGTCGTGCATCATCTCGGAGTTGCTGGCGCCAGGCGGAACGATGGGATAGACATTCGCCTCAGGCTCGACGACGAAGTCGATCACCACCGGCCCCTTGATCGAACGCGCTCGCTGGATCGCCGGCATGATGTCCTCATCGCTCGTGACCCGAATGCCGGTCGCGCCGAACGCCTCAGCCAGCTGCACGAAGTCGGGAGCGCTGATCCGCACCTCTGAATAATTGTGGTTGTGGAACAGGTCCTGCCATTGCCGCACCATCCCGAGATAGCCGTTGTTGATGATCGCGATGTTGATATCGAGGTTTTCCTGAACGGCGGTCGCCAGCTCACTGAACGACATCTGGAAGCCACCGTCACCGACTATCGACCAGACCTCGAGATCCGGGCGGCCCATCTTCGCGCCGATCGCCGATGGCAATCCATAGCCCATCGTGCCGAGACCGCCCGAGGTGATCCAGCGGTCGCCATACTTGAACCCGAATTGCTGTGCCGCCCACATCTGATGCTGCCCGACATCGGTCGTCAAGATCGCTTCGTTGTCAGTCGCCTCCGCGATGCCCCTGATGATGGCGTACGGTTCCGGCCACTCCGGGCGATCCTCGAGTGCCGCTTCCAGCACCCGGTTCCGCTGCCCGTCGATCCAGTCCAGCCACGCCTTGTGATCGCCGAAGTCGACCTCCTCGATCAACATGGTCAACGCCTCACGGGCATCACCGACGACCGGCACGTGCGTCTTCACGTTCTTGCCGATCTCAGCCGGGTCGATGTCGACATGGACTACCCGCGCGTTCGGCGCGAATCCGCTCAGCCGCCCCGTCGCGCGGTCGTCGAACCGCGCGCCGATGTTGATCAGCAGGTCACATTCTTCCAGCGCCCGATTGACATGACGATGACCATGCATGCCCATCATGCCAAGTGACTGGGGATGCAATTCGGACATCGAGCCGAGGCCCAGCAGCGTGTAGATCACCGGTATCCCGGTCCTCTCCGCGAACTGCTGAAACTCAGGACCAGCGCCGCTCAGGATGATGCCGTGCCCGGCCATGATCAGCGGCTTCTTCGAATGCCGGATCTCTTCGGCCGCCAGCCGTACCTGCCTGATGTTGGGCTTCGTTGTGGGCTGGTAGCTCTTGCGACCGGTCTTCGAGGGATAGATATACGGAACCTTGGAGATGAAGACGTTCTTGGGAATGTCGACCAGTACCGGTCCGGGTCGACCGGAACGCGCCAGGTAGAACGCCTCCTTGATCGTCGGGGCGATGTCCTCGGCTCGCTGCACAAGGTAGTTGTGCTTTGTCACCGGCAATGACACGCCGGTGATGTCGACCTCCTGGAACCCGTCCCGACCGATCAGAGCCTGCCCAACCTGCCCGGTGATCGCGACCATGGGAATCGAGTCCAGCTGGGCGTTCGCCAGCGCCGTCACCAGGTTGGTCGCGCCCGGACCGGAGGTGGCGATGCACACTCCGACTTCGCCGGTAGCACGGGCGTAGGCGTCCGCCGCCAGCCCGGCCCATTGCTCGAACCGAACCAATACATGGTGCAGGCTCGATGACGGGATCGCGTCGTACAGCGGGATCACTGCTCCGCCTGGATAGCCGAAGACGGTTCGAACGCCTTCCTCCTCCAGGCTGCGGCAGGTGATCGCTGCACCAGAGAGAATCTCCGGCGCTGCCGCCTGACCATGGTCGGCTTCTTCAAGGATTGCCGTTGGGGAAACTGCTATCGAGTTCGCCGCCATCCAATTGCTCCGTTTCCGTTTCGAGGCTCCGGGAAATCCGAATTCTCGTACGCGACCTGGTTGCTTGATCCGGTTCTCAGGCGGCATCGCCTGTGTCCCGGTGGATCAACATCTGTCGAGATTGGCGATCCGTGGCGGACTCCCCGTTTTCGTCATTGGAGGGAGGGAGACCGTCGGCTGCATCCTTCGCGCCATTGGTCAGGAGCATCAAAAAAGCCTCCCGTATCAGGTGGGGAGGCCAATCGTTCGTTTCGTTCTGCTTTTGCCTGCCGGCTTACTGTCCTCCCGCACACCAAATGATCCCTACCGGGATCGAAATAAGTACGAGTACAATATCGGCAATCCGGCGAACAGCCATCGTGCTGTGCCCTTCGATCGATCGACCAGCAGGTCAGGGTTGGCGACACCTGTCGCCACTGTCAATGATGGTACGTGGAAGCCGTGAGATTGTCAACTGTTACACGATCGTTTGATTCATTGAAGGCAGCTAGCTAGATCGAATCGCTGTCCTCCAGCGAAATCGGAAGGTGCCCATTCTGCTGTGGGCACGCGTGCCCTTCCGACGAGATGGGGTTGCCGCACATTGGGCAAAAGGGCCTGCCCGCCGACACCACGAGCGCCGCGTCCGTACTCAACTCGGCGCTCTGGCGACGGGTTAGCCGGATCATCAGGCGGGCGGTTTCCTCCTCGTCATCCTGCTCCAGGTCGAAGGTGCTGATCACCACCCGGTCGCTGGACACGTCGTAGCCGAGCTCGATGCGGCCCACCCGAAACTGTTCCTGGGTATCTGTATTGAAGTCGAGTGGCGAATCTGCCTCGTCGATACCCGACCCCAGATCCGGCATCTGCTCCATCAACTGCTCCACCGCAAGGCCGAGGGCCTGCAACTGCTGTTTCTCCATCCAAACAATATGCGTGTTGCCCGCGACGATCACTATCAGCCGAAACCGGCGTGACCCCGGCTCGCCGAGTGCTTCGACACGAATTCGCTCGACATCTGCCGGCGAGCGAGAACCAAAAAGATCGTCTGCCATACGCTCTCTGTCACTTCATTAAAAAGATCGTGCTTCAACGACTTAATTGGCCGGAAACCGGGCCAATACAGGGTTAGGATAGCACGCGACCCACGACGCTTCGTAAAGGAGGCGGTGCGATTTCTGCTACCATGGTGCCTGTCGACGACCTTGCCCGGGCGCCATGACGCCCCAACACTCCCTGACCGACCATGATTGCATTTCCAACCTCCCATATGTCCGTGCGACCCGGAGACACCGCCCGGGATCGATGGCGCGATTTCGATCCGTACCTCTTCTGCACCATGTTGCTCCTCATGTTCTTCGGCGTGGCGGCGATTTGGAGCGCGGTTGGGCTGCCCCCGATATTGAGCGCCAACAGCGGCACCCAGCAGGCTGTCTTCGGGCTGGTAGGCATCGCCCTGATGCTCGGCGCGTCAGCAATCGACTATCGCTTTCTCAATACCCTTGCGTGGCCGCTCTATGGCCTGGGTATCCTGTCACTGATCCTGGTCCAGATTGTCGGCGTAACAATCAATAATGCCCAAAACTGGTTCCAGTTTGGCGGCTTCCTCGTGCAACCATCAGAGTTCGCCAAGATCACCACCATCCTCGCGTTGGCATCGTTCATCTCCACTCGGGGCGAGGAGATGAAGTCGATCACCAGCTTCATCGTGGGTGGGTTGATCGTGGCGTTGCCCATGGGTCTGGTCCTGATCGGACCTGACCTTGGCCAGGCCACGATCTTTATGGCGCTGTGGGCCTCGACGATGCTGGTTGCCCAGACCCGCATGCTCTACCTCTTCATGATCATCGGCAGCCTGCCCATCGTCGTCTGGTTGGCGTGGCAGTTCGTGCTGGAGGACTATCAGAAGGTCAGGTTCCAGGTCTCCTACAATCCTGAGAGCGACCCGCTGGGCGCGGGCTTCCAGATCATCCAGGCGCAGATCAGCATCGGCGCCGGGGGTCTGTTTGGCGAAGGGCTGGCTGGCGGCTCCCAAAGCCAGCTCAACCTTCTTGGCGTTCGAGACTCCGACTTCATCTTTGCCCATGTCAGCGGCATGTTCGGATTCGTCGGGATGCTGGCTCTCCTGCTGGCGCTGGTGATCTTCCTGTGGCGCTGCCTCAAGGTCGCCGAGATCGCCCGCGATCACTTCGGCCAATGCATCGCCGTCAGCGTGACCGGCACCATCTTTTTCCAATCGTTTCTGAACATCGGCATGAACCTTGGGCTCATGCCGGTAGCGGGGATCACGCTCCCGTTCGTGAGCTACGGCGTCTCGTCGCTCTGGACCAGCCTGATCATGGTCGGCATCCTCCAGAGCATACGCATGCACCACCGCAAGCTGGCGTTTACGCGCTAGTACCGGGTGCTCCCGATGCACTCACTGACCGCACCAGATCGTAAGCTTCTGATCCTGAGAGCCCGGTAATCTTGGCCAGTTCCCGAGCGGCCCGGCTCGGTTTCAATCCATCTGCGACCAGCCTCGCCGCAAGCTGCCGCGCGTCGGATTGCTCCGTAGGAGTCTCGGATTCGCTGGCGGCTTCGGCCACGACGATCACGACCTCTCCCTTGACGTCGCGGTCGGAGAAGATGGCCGCGAGTTCGCCAAGCGTCCCGCCGACGATTTCCTCATGCAGCTTGGTGAGTTCTCTCGCAACCACCGCTTGCCGGTCCCCAAAAAAGTCGGCCAAGTGCGTCAATGTCGCGCCGAGTCGATTCGGGCTCTCGAACAGAACCACTGGAACATTCGCCTGCAACATGCGTCCCATCGCGGCGCGACGGTCCTCGCCCGACCGAGGCAGGAACCCCTGGAACAGGTACGGCCCCTCGATCAAACCGGAAGCGCTCGCAGCCGCAATGACCGCGGAGACGCCCGGTATCGGCGTCACGACGTAGCCGGCTTCACGCACCGCGCAAACCAGCACCGCGCCAGGATCCGAAATCGCCGGAGTGCCTGCGTCCGAGATCAACGCGACATCGCCGGACTCGAGCGCGGTCAGAAGTCGCTCGACACGTGCCTGTTCGTTATGCTGGTGATAGCTGATGAGCGGCGTCTCGATATCGAACGCCCGCAGAAGTCTTTGGCTGTGGCGGGTATCTTCGGCGGCGATCAGCGAGACGCGTCGCAACACATCGATTGCGCGTGGGGTCATGTCCTGCAGGTTGCCAATTGGCGTCGCGACAACGTACAACTCTCCCACAATACGCTCCGTTGAGTCAGACCGTCCGTACAGATATACTCATGCAGCCATCGAGTGAACATCACGCTCCGTTCCGCCCGCTATTCGAGGATCAGATTATCATGACCGACTCCCTGTTTAATGTCGACGAACTGGATGCTACACCCTCATCGACTCCGAATGCCCAACTGACCAGCGCGAACACGGTTCTGACGACGACAGCTACTCCATCGCCACAATCTCTCTCACTCTATCGAAAATATCGACCGCAATCATTCGCCACCGATGAGTTGTTCGGACAACAGCACATAGTCAACACCTTGAAGAATGCGATCCGGCTCAATCGCATCGGTCACGCCTACCTGTTCTGCGGTCCTCGGGGGACTGGCAAGACCACAACCGCGCGAATCCTCGCCAAGGCGGTCAATTGCCTGGACCCCGATCCCGGCAATCGCCCCTGCAACGCCTGTGACGCCTGCAACGCGATCAACGCCAATGCCACCACCGACGTGATCGAGATCGACGCGGCCAGCAATCGCGGCATCGACGACATCCGTGAGCTCCGGGAGCGGGTAAAATTCGCGCCGACGATGCTCAACACGAAGTTCTACATCATTGACGAGGCACATCAGATCACCGGAGCGGCGGCCAACGCGTTTCTCAAGACGCTCGAAGAGCCTCCCGCCCATACACGGTTCGTGCTCGCCACGACGGACCCCGAGGAGCTGTTGCAGACCATCGTCTCGCGCTGCCAGCGTTTCGATTTCCGGCGAATCGGCATAGAGGCAATGACCGCCTGCCTGGTCAAGGTCGCGGAGTCCGAGCGGATCGACATCGACGCCGGCGCAGTCACCACGATCGCCCGCCATGCTACCGGCAGCTTGCGGGACGCGCTGGGGCTGCTCGATCAGGTCTCGGTCTATCGGGATGAAGAGGGAGCCGACACCGGGCAGGTAACCAACGAGCTGGTACGAGCGGTGCTCGGCATTAGTCGGAATGACCGGGTCGAAGGCCTGATCCGCGCAATCGCGGATCAGGACCCAGGCGCGGGCCTGACCTTGGTCAATGACGCAGTCGAGGCTGGGGAGGACGCTCGACAGCTCGGTCAGCAATTCATTGCGTACCTTCGGATGCTGATGCTGGAGCGCGCGTCCGGCAGCCCCGATGCCGACGATACCGCACGGGAGCTGGCACAACGAATCGACTTGGGACGATTGGCCGAAATCACTCGCATCTTCGCCGACGTTGAGTACAAATCGCGGCACTCATCGGTCCCGCAGTTGCCGCTGGAACTCGCCATCATTCGGGCCTGCCTCCTGGATCAGGCCGTGACCCAGACGTCAGCGACACAACATCGTGGTCTTGACACCGCGCCAGTGGCGACCGAGTCGCCATCGCCGCCGGAACATTCGATGGAGGATTCGCTCACGCCCAGGCCACGCACGAGAGGTCCGTCGCTCAAGGACAGGGTCCGTGGCGCGCCTTTGGCTCAAACCACTGGTGAATCAGCTCGCGAGCGAGTCACCTTGGAGGCGCCTGCCAACAGCGCAGCGACGCAGCCTTCCCCTGCTCCTGACACGGCCGGCTCCGGGGACCAATCGGCTGCTCCACCTGAGCCGACCGAACCGGTCGCGTCATCGGCGCCACCTTCGGCTGACGCCCCGACCACTGGAAACGCTGACCTGGAGCAGATCCACGAGCTTTGGGACACCATCCGGATGGATGTTAGAGCCCTGAACCGGCGCACCGAGGCGCTGCTCCAGCAAGCAGACCCGATCCGCGTCGAAGGGTCACATCTTACCCTGGTCGCCGCCTATCCCTTTCACCAAAAACGGCTCAACGACGACGATACGCGCAAGATCATCGAGGAGGTCATCGAGCGCCGGTCTGGCGCCCGTATGACCGTATCCTGCATCTCTCGGGACGAAGCGCAGCAGATTCGAGCACAACGCACCGGGGCTTCTCCAGCTCAACCAACTCCGTCGACAAACCAAAAGTCGCCTCGCGGAAGGAGTTCACGGCAGCGTGAACATTCGAACTCGTCGAACTCCACCAGCAGTCAGGACGATGATAGTGATACGGTCGTATCGGAGCGTACCTCAGGTTCGCAGGTGATGCATGTCGAGGAACCGGACCTTGGCGGCAAGTCTGCCAATGGCCCGTCAATGGCATCCGACGACGATGAGGCTCGAATCGAGGCCGCGATCAACATCTTCGATGCCGAGATTATGGAGAATGATGACGACATCAATCGGTAGAACGGTGAGACCCTACTCCGGCGTCGCAGCCGGGCTGGCCATCGGGCTGGCGACTGGCGTGCCGCTCTGTGTGGCCGATCCGGCCGGACTCGCGACTGTCGTGGCCGCGGCATCAACCGCGTACGACGCTATCTCCGTTTGCGCTCCTCCGCTGTCGATGAACACTATGTCCACTGTCGTTCCCTCCGCCGGAGATGATGTGCGTTGCGACCACACCAGTCCATCTGACACCCACCCTGCTGTCGTGACGTCAGCGGATGGAGGCACCGGCACCCGATAAACCTGACCCGTATCGAGCGAGCGCAGGTAGAGCCCGTTGAATATCAGCTCGTCGCCGCTCGGCAGCGCAACGCGATAGATGATCGCCCGACCGTCCGGTGAGACCGAGAACCATGTCACAGAACCAGCAGGGCCCGCCTGGCCTCCGGTCGCGACGATCGACGTGGAGTTGGACGCTTGATCCCATTGGACAATCGTGCCGCCGCGCAATCCTTCCCCGGAACGCCTTGCTTCGAGAAAGAACACGCCGCTTCCATTTGACTTCCAGGCAAACGACTCCACCGTGGCACTCGATCCGGAAGGACCACCAGCGGGTGCGATGACCGTGACGCTCGCCGGCTCATCGCCAGGCGTGATCAACGCCAACTCCGAAATACCTTCGTCGTTCCGAAGCAGCACGCCAATGGCGTCACCGCGCGGAGACCAGTCTCCCTGAAACGCGCCGACCAGAGAGGATCGGGTTTCAATGGCGCGCGGCTCGCCGTCGAGCGGAACGTCGACAAGGCGGCCGGCACTATGAGTTAGCAGCAATCGACCGCCTTGGGCGGCCCAACTCAGGTCAATGGCGGGGAACCCGGCGTCGGTCATGTTCGCATTCGGAGTCGCGGCGGCAGCGCCTGGAGTTGCGGTTGCTACGTCCACCCGCAGGACATCGTCAAAGTTTCGCGCGAGTTTCCCGTCAGCATCGTAAATAGAGATTGAATACACCGTCTCAGATCGCTCCGAGGAATCAGCCGTCACCACCGCCACCTGGTCGCCGCCTGGAGACGCGGCGTAGGCAACCAGGTCTGCTTGAGCCACCACCGTCGCATCCTCGCCATCGACCGAACGCAAGGCGTCATCGGCGTAGACGTAGATGGCTGTGGGAGCTCCACGCCTGTCGACCAGCGCCTCCGGTGAGGCGAGGGTTTGCGGCGCGGCGCTATCCGCATCCGTCACGGGAGTTGCAGCCTGGGTGGGTTCCTCGACGGGGGTCCTGGGATCACTCGCGAATTGACGGTCATCGGAGTCGTCGGCACACCCGGTGGCCACGAGCATCAACGCCAGGGCCATCCACAAGGATGCGACCCGCCGCGCGCAACGACCATTGAATTGAGGCGGCAAGGGCAACGTGCTGGAGCGCCTGACCACATGTAGCGTTCGCATCAATGCAAGCCCGGGAGTGTGAGATTCTATGTTGAACGCTGGACAGCCACTGCATATGGGTGTCCGACAGGAGGTGCGTCCTTGGTGGATGATCTCAATCATGAACGATCCGTCCCCGAATATAACACGCGTGCCGTGGTCAACCGCACGGGAGTACCGGCAGACACGTTCCGAGCCTGGGAACGGCGTCACGGTTTGCCGCATCCGGCTCGCAGCCAGGGAAACCACCGCCTCTATTCCGAACGAGACATCGCGATCATTGCCTCGCTCAAGCACATGACAAACGAGGGCGTCTCCATTAGCCACGCTGTTGACAAGGTCCAGCGTCAGATACAAGACCATCAAATGCAGCCAAAGGCGACCGATTCTCCTGCGCCGGCGTTCCTGTCAGCTCTTGAGGCGACTCGAGATGGGCTGATCTCCGCGATCTCTGAGTTCGACACACGGCGGGCCAACAGCGTGATCGAGGACGCGATGGCGGTGATCGACATCGAGTCCTTGTGCCAGGGAGTACTCGAGCCGGTCCTCGTGGACATCGGCGACCGATGGGCGCGAGGCGATGGCAGCATCAGTGTGGAGCATTTCGGCAGTGCCTTCATCATGCGAAAGCTCTCGGCGTTGTTCAACGCCTCCCAACCGGAAACAGGCGAGCCGACTATTGTCTGCAGCTGTGTCGAAGGGGAGCACCACGAGATCGGCCTGATGATGATCGCACTGCTGCTCTCCAGAGCCGGACATCGGGTGGTCTATCTTGGAGCCAACCTCCCCGCATTGAACCTGGTTTCGGCGATCCACAGTATCCGTCCCGACGCCATCGCGCTTTCCTCAACCACCATCGCCACGCTGCCGGCACTGATCGACGCGGTCGCGGCCGTTCGAGGTGAGTTTCCATCGAGCATCGGCCCTGTCATCGGGTTCGGAGGCGGTCTCTTCGAATGTGAGCCGGAGCATCGGCACGCAGTCGAAGCCGATTATCTCGGCGCAGATGCACGCACCGCCCGCGTTCGACTGGATGAGCTGGTGGACTCTCGCACATCCCCGACCCCCGGATAATCCAACCCACGACGTACGCCCGCGCACGTCCCCCTCTGCCTGTGGATAATGGAAACGACAGGAACGCATAGCTGGCCGAATGGCATGCACGATCATCGCGCCTGGCCAATGTCACCCATGTGTGCCTTGTTCGCTATTGAGCCTACCTGAACCAGGGGAGCGTCATTGTCATTCTCGGCAAATCCAGGACCGGACCTGCCCGGCAGGCTTCCAACCGAGCAGCGAAATCCCGAGACAGTCAACATCGACCAGGTCGACACCCTGACGATGGTGCAGCTCCTGAACGCTCAGGATGCTAC
>JACCVC010000127.1 GCA_013698305.1 Chloroflexia bacterium | reverse complement strand
TGCAGCAGCTTCAGCCCGATGACGCAGCCGACGATGCCGAGCAGCAACAGGATCTTCATCGCCGACACCGCCTCGCCGTCGAAGGCCATGGCATAGGACGCTGTCAGCACCGCGCCGATCCCGACCCACACCGCGTAGGCAGTCCCGACCGGCAGATTGCGCATTGCCCAGGCCAGCCCCGCCATGCTCAGCGTCAGCGCCACCCCGAATACGACCGACGATCCGAGGCGAGTGAACCCGTCCGACTTTCCCAGCGCCGTCGCCCACACCGCTTCCAGAACGCCAGACGCAACCAGCACAACCCAGGCCATCGTGACCTCCCATCGCGCCGTCTTGTCGCAGACCGGGTACGGCGCACCTCGTCCGGGCGCCACATGGCGTGAGGGAATTATGCCAGTTTCACCACGCTGTCATTCGCTGGCTTGCTGGATGCCTGGCCGGTGACAATCGTGGCTGGTGAGGTACTCTGGACACAGAAAGCGTTGCATATGGGCACCGCTTGGGCTATGACGCCGAATCACCCATATTGCGACTGCGATGCATCGCGTGTCGCGACCGGTGAAGAAAGGACATGTCATGACTTCCGCCCGTTCGAATCGCCGTCACGCACAGATCAATCGCCGCGCGCTGATCCAGGGATCGGCGGCCACGGCCGGATCATTTGCGCTGATTGGTCGTGATGCCGTTGCCGCGCGCCAGGAGGCGACACCCGTGATGAGCCAGTCTGTCGGCGATTTCGATCTGATGGAGGTCACCATCGCCGACCTCCGGACAGGATTGGACAATGGCGACTTCACTATCCGCGAGCTGGTGCAGGCCTCGCTTGACCAGATCGCCGCCCTCGACGCCGAAGGTCCGACGCTGACGGCGGTGATTGAGACCAACCCCGCCGCGCTCGATATCGCCGACGCGCTCGACGCCGAGTTGGCCGAGGGCAACAGTCGCGGTCCGATGCACGGTATCCCCATCCTGCTCAAGGACAACATCGCCACCGCCGACGGGATGGAGAACACGGCGGGCTCGCTGGCGCTGGGAGGCGCATTGCCCATCCGTGACGCCTTCGTATCGGAACTGCTGATCGAGGCGGGCGCCGTCATAGTCGGCAAGGCGAACCTGAGCGAATGGGCGAACATTCGCTCTCCTCGGTCCACCAGCGGCTGGAGCGGGCGTGGCGGGCAGGTACGCAATCCGCACCAGACCGACCGCACGCCGTCCGGGTCCAGTGCCGGCTCGGCGGTCGCGGTCGCTGCTGGGTACGTCCCGGTCGCGTTGGGCACCGAGACCGATGGCTCGATCGTCTCGCCGGCGAACGCCAATGGAGTTGTCGGCATCAAGCCGACGGTCGGGTTGACCAGCCGGATGGGCGTGATCCCGATTTCACATCATCAGGATACCGTCGGTCCACTCGCGCGGACGGTCGCCGATGCCGCCGCCGTCTTGACCGTGATCGCGGTCGCCGACCCGGCTGACCCGGCAGTGAGCTCCCAGGAAAACGGCAACGGAGCGACGCCGGTGGCCAGTCCCGCCGCATCGCCTGTCGCCTCCGGGTCGCAACCGTCGTATCCGGCGCGGCCCGAGGGGTTGGGAGCCATCGACTACACCGCCGCTGACATCCTCGACGCCGACGGATTGCGGGGCGCGAGAATCGGTGTCTGGCGGGAGACTACCGGCTACCACCCGCACACGGACGAGGTCTTTGAAGAAGCCCTGGCTGCCCTCGCCGAAGCCGGAGCGGAACTGGTAGATCCAGTGGTGATGCCATCGTTTGAAGAGATTTCGACGAGTCCAGACGAGCTCTTCGTGTTGCTGTGGGAGCTGAATCCCGGCATTGCCGCCTACATCGAGGAATACGTCGATCCTGAGTTCCCAATCCGGACGCTGGCTGACGTAGTCGCGTTCAATGAGGCGCATCCGGAAGAGGAGTTGCTCTGGTTTGGCCAGGAGTTCCTGATCCAGTCGGTCGAGATGAGCGATCTCGACGACCCGGAGTACGCCGCGACGGTCGCGCGCACCCAGCGATGGGGACGTGAGACCGGGATCGACGCAGTGCTGGCGGAGTATGGCATCGACGCGATCGTCTCCCCCACCGGTCAGCCCGCCTACAAGATCGACCTGATCACCGGTGACAACTGGAAGGGCGCGAGTTCCTCGGCGTCGGCGATCGCTGGCTATCCGATCGTGTCGGTCCCGGCCGGGAGCCGGTTTGGGCTGCCAATGAACCTCTCGTTCATCGGCGGCGCGTTCTCCGAGCCGACGCTGATCAGGCTGGCGTACGCCTTCGAGCAGGCCACGAACGCCAGGTTGGCCCCAGCGTTGCTGGAGCCGATGGTGATCCCGCCTATTACATAATGGAGAACTCGTTGGGGAGGACCTGGAGCCTGTGCTGAGCTTGCCGAAGCATCCTCCCGAATCGCGGGCGGACACCTGTAGCCTCGGGTCTTGTGGCCGGGGTCTGTCGATCCCCTCGCGGCGCGGCGGTGATGCAGGGAGAGCGGAATGACTGACGACACCAGACCGATCGGGCCGCGCTCGCGAGACGATGACAATGCTCTGAACGGAGACAGGAATCGCTCGACCGGATCAGCAGGTGGTCGGCGTCGGGTCGACCCGGCCAACCCCTGGTTCTGGCCGCTGATCAACCTGGTCGGCCTGGTCGCGGTGGTGGCGGTCAATGCGCTGGCGAACGTCATCCCCTTCAACGACATCACCACCGGCGAGGTGATCAACCAGGACCCGATCTCCTTCCAGCCCGCGGGTTGGGTCTTTTCGATCTGGGGATTCATCTACCTGCTACTGGCGGCCTTCGTCGTCTACAGCCTGCTGCCGCGCGGTCGGCGGGACTTCCGCATGAGCCGGATCGGTCCGCTGTTCCTGGTCGCGAACATCGCCAACATCGCCTGGCTGTTCCTCTGGCACTACGAGCAGTGGCTGCCCAGCGTCACGGTGATCGCGGTATTGCTGATCGCGCTGGTGCTGATCTATGTCGGGCTGCGGCGGACCCGTCGGAATCGCCCGCCGGATACGATGGAACGCCTGATGGTGTGGACACCGTTCAGCGTCTATCTCGGCTGGATCGTGGTGGCGTTCATCGCCAACGTCAGCGTGTGGCGGGACCGCACCGGAACCGACGTCATTGCCGTGTCCGACCGGTGGTGGGCGGTGATGATGATCCTCGTGGTGCTGGCGATCACAGCAGTGATGGCGCTCTGGATGCACGATCCCGCGTTCGTGCTGGTGACGGTGTGGGCGTCGGTCGGCATCGGCGTGGAGCAGTGGGACCGGTCGACGCTGGTGGCGATCGTCGCGTTCATTGCCGCGCTGCTGGCGGCGGTCCTGGCGGTCGTGGCGTCGCTCATTGCCTTCGAACAGCAGACAGTGGCGACGGCGCTACCCCAGTCGGTCCCTCCGAAGCACCGGAGCTCGGTCCTGACGCGGGGTAGGGGTTCGGACGACTCGTAGGGGAGGACAAACCTCGGACCCATTCGACTCTGCTCAGGGCAGGCTCCAGGTCCGAAGCTACAGGTGTCCTCCCGAACCGCTTGAGGTTTCCCCATGGTCTCATTCGACGACGTGCAGCGGCTCAATCGCGGCTACGTCCTGAAGCCGGCGTCAGCGACAGATACCGGGCAGTCGCAGGTAGTGCCGATTCTCGCGTACTACGTTCATCATCCCGACGGCGGCATCCTGTTCGACGCTGGCATCGCGCCGCTCGATGCCGAGACAGAGGAGTTCTATCGCCCCCATCGGGTCGATTTGTCGGAGACGCTGGAGCGACACGGTCGCTCCCTCAGCGATGTCCGGGTGGTGGTGCCGTGTCACCTCCACTTCGACCACATCGGTGACCTGGCGCAACTGGTGGGCCGTCCGGTAGTCGTGCAGCGAACCGAGCACGAGCTGGCGAAGGAGCCGGGCTACACCGTCGACGGGCTTGCGGACGACGACACGATCTCCTGGGAGCTGATCGACGGCGAGGAAGAGCTGATGGCGGACATCAGGATCGTGCCGACGCCGGGGCACACCGCCGGGCATCAGTCGATGGTGGTCCGGGCGGAGGAAGGGACGCTGGTGCTGGCGGGTCAGGCGTTCGATACCGCCTCAGAGTACTCGGCCGCCTACCTCAACCTGTCGGTGTCGACAGGCAGCAATTCGAACGTCGACATTCCGGACCTCCCCTACCCCGACTGGCTGCCGCATCTCCAGTCGTTCCGACCCAGCGCCGTCGTCTTCGCCCACGACCTGCCGATGTGGACCACGGCGAGTTGACGCTGGGACTGTACAGGAATGCAGGGGAGATCAGTGGAATGAGCAAACGGCATCTCAAGAAAAGACCGTCATTCTGAGCAGAGTGAAGCATGACGATTGTTCTTGGAACCTGCGGTCAATATCAGCATAACGGGTGCCGACGTACAGCCCAACCCCACATCACCTCTGGTAGGATGACGCATCGAACCCGGACCTGGGTCCGCCCTGCTCCGTCTCTCCTTCAACCGCGCCGGGATGATCGCTGTCATGGACAACAAACCGATTCGCCAGGCCGCGACCGACCCCCAGGCGACCGCTGCCGCCGAGGTCGAGGAGCATCTGGGCATGACCGCGCCCGTCGTCGGGCGTCCGGACACCCGGCGACGGCTGCCGTCGATGCGCTTCCTGCGCGACATCCGGCTGCCGCACGCCCTTCAGAATCCTTTCTACCGCCGCTACTGGTGGAGCCAGTTCGTCTCCCTCTCCGGCACCTGGATGCAGCACGTCGGTATCTCGCTGGTCGTGTTGTCGTTAACGACATCAGCCATCGCGATCGGGGCGATCAATGTCGCCGCCGCCCTGCCGTTGCTGCTGTTCGGGCTCGCCGGCGGGGTGATGGCCGACCGTCGCGACCGGCGTCAAATCCTGATCATCACCCAGATCCTGATGGCGATCTACGCGCTCATCTTCGCCGCCCTGCTCTGGGCCGAATCGCTCGAATACTGGCACATTCTCGTCCTGGCGGTGCTGGCCGGGACGACCGCTGCCTACGAGCTTCCCGCCAGCCAGGCCTTCGTGCCGGAGCTGGTCAGCAGGGAGGATTTGCCCCAGGCGATTGCTCTCAACTCTGCCGTCTTCAACGCCACCCGCATCGTTGGACCTGCCTTCGCGGCAACCGCGATCGCCGCGTTTGGGCTGGCCAGCGCCTTTCTACTCAACTCCGTCACCTTCCTGATCGTGATCTGGGTATTGTTCAGCTTTCGTGGCCTGATCGTGCGACGTCCCACACCGCCAAAACAGGCAGGGTCGTCGGCGCTCTGGATCGGGTTGAGGTACGTCCGCTCCCGCGAGGACCTGGTCGGGCTGGTGTTGCTCACCGGCGTGCTGTCGTTTCTGGTCTTTCCCAACGCCATCGTACTGATGCCGCTGTACATCAAGGATGTGCTCAGGGCCGATGATAGCTGGGTCGGGATCATGCTGTCCGTGATCGGTGTCGGATCGCTGATCGGGTCGTTCATGCTGCTGCGTGGCAACAAGCTGGAACGGGCGGCGGGGAAGCGATTGCGGACCGGGCTGACCGGTCTGGTCGTCGGCCTGGCGTGGCTGGCGACGGTGCGTGATCCGCTGGTCGCGATCCCCGGCGTGGCGATCCTCGGGTTCAGCTTCTCACTGACCAATTCACAAATCCAGACCCGCGTGCAGCAGATCGCTCCGGATGAGCTGCGGGGCCGGGTGCTGAGCATCGTCAGCCTCGCCTTCAATGGCGTGATGCCGTTCTCGACCATCATCGTCTCCGGCTCGGCGGAGCTGGTCGGCCAGCCGATCGTGCTGGCGGTGTGCGCCACATTGGCGGCGGCGGCGTCGTTGTACCTGTGGCGCCGCTATGTGTGGCAGGCGTTCGAGCCCACCGATGCGGTTCCGGTCGCTCCGCTGTGATCGACCTTCCCTATGACCTCCCTACTATCCTGCTCATCGCCGTCATCATCCTCGGTACGACGGCGCTGTCGGTGGTCGCGGGGTTCGGCCTCGGCATGGTAGCGGTGCCCATGCTGCTCCTCCTCCTGCCGCCACCCCTGGTCGTCACCATCATCAAGGTCGTCGGCACCGGCACGGTCTGGATCGCGCTGGTCTCGATCTGGGGTGACATCCAGTGGCGCACGATCATCCGCATCCTGCCCGCGGCCTTTGCCGGGCTGATCGTCGGCGGGTTCATCCTGCGAGAGGCAAATCCGGCGATGATCCAGCTCGGGGTCGGGTTGTTGGTCCTGATCTCGGCGCTGACGCTGATCATGCGACCGATCCTGATCGAGCGGGAATCGCTGTGGGCGACATCGCTGGTGGGCTTCCTGACCGGCGTGATGGGCAACGCGGCGGGGTTGCTGGCCCCGGCGGTGGTCGTCTACTTCACTGGCAGGCAATTCCCCAAGGATGTCTTTCGCGCCACCACCCTGATGTTGTTCCTGATCGTGGAGCTGGTCGGGCTGCCGGTGCTGGCAGTGCAGGGGTCGGTGTCGATGTCCGATTTCCAGGTGGCGCTGCTGCTGCTGCCCGTGGCGGTGGTGGGACGGGTGCTTGGCGTATGGCTGGCGCGGCGGGTGTCGCAGCCGGCCTTCCGACGCCTGACGATCCTGTTGCTGTTCGCGATGGCAGCGCTCAGCATCGTCTCGGCGGTCCAGGATCTGGTGTGATCGGGAACCCACCTCTTGTTGACCGGGTGTCTGCGAAAACCACTAACGAAGCCACACGTAGTGCCGACCCTGTGTCGGCTTGCCGCGACAATGGCGACGCTCGATTCGGGCATTGGCAGCATGTATTGAGATTTTGCCGACACAGGGTTGGCGCTACGCATTGGGTTTGCGGACACAAGGTCGGTCCTACCCAGCGGGTTCGGCACACAGCGCGTCTGGTAGCATTTGCCACGGCTGGGACATCGCGTCGAGAAGGGATCTGTTGCTGTGCTGGGGATGCTGTTGCGAAGCTGGTGGGTGTTGGTGATTCGTGGGCTGTTCGCGATCCTGTTCGGCGTCATCACCCTGCTCTGGCCCGATATCACCGTGTTCGCGCTGGTGACGATCTTCGGCGCGTTCGTGATGTTGGACGGCCTGATCGAGATCTGGGTCGGCTTCGCCAACCGCGGGCGTGAGCAGCACTGGTGGTCCGACGCGCTGCTCGGCGTGGTGAGCGTCATAATCGGCGTGATCGCGATCGGCTGGTCGGGCATCACCGCCATCGCGGCGATGTACGTGATCGCCAGCTGGATGATCGTGCTCGGCGGGCTGATGCTCTATCAGGGAATCAGGCTGCGGGATGACATTGCCGGCGAGCTCTGGGTGATCTCGACCGGCGCGCTGTCGCTCCTGCTCGGCGTCATCTTCGTTATCTTTCCCGGCGCGGGCGCGATCAGCCTGGCCTGGGCCATCGCCGGCTTTATGATCGTGCTGGGCGTGCTGATGGTGAAGATCGGGTGGGGCGTCGGCAGGATCGAACGGTTTCTGCGGGCCGAAGCCATGCGCCAGCCGCATAGTGCGCGGTGAGACCCCGCTCGATGCACGCGCTGACCCGCACCACCATCACCGCGATTCAGCATGTGGTCGTCTGGGCGTTGCAGGCGCTCCTGCTCTCCTCGGTCGCAGGCTGGTTCGAGACGATCACGATCGGCGATTTCGAGGACGCGCTGGTCGTGATCCTCTCGATATCGGCGATCAACGCCTTCGTGATGCCGCGGTTGCTCCAGTTGGCGATCCGGGTGCGGCCGGTGCTGTTCCCGATCCTGTCGTTCGGGATCAACGCCGGGGTTCTGCTGGTCACCGACCTCGCCCTGCCCGGATGGCATATCGACGGATTCTTGCCAGCGGCGGTGCTGGCCGCGTCGCTCGCCGCCCTCTCGACCTTCCTCGGCAGCCTGATCTCGCTCAGCGACGATGCCGCCTGGCGCCGGTTCGTGCTGGAGCCGATGCGGGTGCGGATGCAGCAGGAGGACCAGTGGACCTCCACCGCGCCGGGGTTCGCCTTCCTCGAGATCGATGGGCTGTCGGAGCCGGTGCTGCGTGAGGCGATCGGCAAGGGCTACGCGCCCAATATGGCTCGCTGGCTCGAGCATGGCAGTCACGCGTTGATTGACTGGGAGCCGGATCTGTCGTCGCAGACATCGTCGAGCCAGGCGGGCATCCTGCTGGGATCCAACGACAACATCCCCGCGTTCCGCTGGTACGACCGGACCGCGCGTCGGGTGATGGTGTCCAACACGGTGCGAGACAGCGCCACGCTCGAACGCCGCCACTCTTCAGAACGCGGGCTTCTCGCCGACGATGGCGCCAGCCGGGGCAACATGTTCTCCGGCGACGCGCCCGACAGCCTCTTCACCCTGTCGAGATTGCGCAGTGGAGATACATCCCCGATCAGCCGGTACGGCCTGTTCTACGCCAATCCGTACAATATCGGCCGGACCGTCGCGCTCTTTTTCGCCGATGTCGTGCGGGAGTACGCCGCCGGCATCTGGCAACTCCTTCGCAACGAGCGACCGCGGGTGCGCCGGTTCGGTGTCTACCCATTCCTGCGGGCGGCGACCACGAGCCTGCTGCGGGAGTTCAGCACCTTCACCGTGGCCGGTGACCTGATGCGGGGCGTGCCGGCGATCTACACCACCTATATCGCCTACGACGAGGTTGCGCATCACTCGGGGGTCCAGCGGGCCGATGCGTTGCGGGTGCTGCGGGACATCGACCGGGATGTTGGCCGGCTCCAGCATGCCGCCGCCGAAGCGCCGCGCCCCTATCACTTCGTGCTGTTGTCAGACCATGGGCAGAGCCAGGGTGCGACCTTCCGCCAGCGGTGGGGGCAGTCGCTCACCGACGTGGTCGCCGATGCGGTCGCGGTTGGAACGGGGGCTCGGGTCAGAGGCGCGGTCACCGGTGACGTAGAAATCGACGAAGGGTGGCAATCGGTGAGCGCCCTGCTGACCGATCTGCTCTCGGAAGATCGCCGGGCGGGCTCGGTGGTGCAGGCGACACTGCGGCGTCGAATCCGCGATGGCGAGGTTCGGTTGGGGCCGCGCACTCCTCTCCCACGGTTGCAGTCGGAGATCCGGGACTTCAGCCCGCCCGACCACGACGATGGCAAGGTGCTGGTGCTGGCGTCGGGCAGCCTGGGGCTGATCTCGATGACCGGCTGGACGGAGCGGCGCACGCTGGAGCAGCTCGAATCGCACTTCCCCACGCTCGTTTCCACGCTGATCAACCATGACGGGATCGACTGGCTGCTGGTGAAGTCCGAGGATCGGGGCAGCGTCGTTCTTGGCCCGAACGGTGCGATGCTGCTGGAAGAAGGCCGGGTGGTGGGCGAGAACCCCCTTGCCAGGTATGGAGACAACGCCTTGGAGCACCTCCGGCGAACCGACAGGTTCCGCGATGTTCCGGATATCCTGGTCCATAGCGCTTGGATTCCGGACACGGGCGAAACTCCCGCGTTCGAGGAACTGGTCGGGTCACACGGCGGGCTCGGTGGGTACCAGACCAGACCGTTTCTGCTGTATCCGCGAATCCTCCGCCTCGGTGACTCGCCCATCATCGGCGCGGAGGACATGCACGGGCGGTTGAAGCGGTGGGTGACACCGGCGCCCGATGGAACAGGACAGGAAACCCATGCGGCAGACTGAGGCGACGATTTCCATTCCGATTGTGCTCAGCGTGGCGACGATCAACCTGGGCAACGGTTTGGCGCCGGATCACCGCCTGGTCAACGCGCTGCGGTTGATGCAGCTTGACATCCTGGCGCTGGAGGAGCTCAATTGCGCCCAGGCCGAGTTGCTCCAGCGAGAGCTGATCGACAGCTACCCGCACCAGTTCACCTTCGGCGATGGCTACGAAGGTCGAGGCGTCCTTAGCCGGTACCCGATCGGTCACGCGGAAGCGATCGAGTTCTCCGCCGGACGCCCGGACGGGCTCGTGGAGATCGACGTCGATGGCGCGCCGTTGACGGTGCTGGTCGGGCATCCACGACCGCCGAAGATTAGGGGCAGGTCGGTCAAGCTGCCCTTTACGTCGCACCGGCAGGTGCTGAAGCTTGCCGACCTGGCGATGCGATCCGCACCGGCGGTGCTGCTGGGCGATTTCAACATGCATCCCGCCAACCCGATCTACGGCAAGCTGGTGAAACGTGGCCTGGTTGACGCGTTCGCCGAATCCGGGGAAGGGCCACAACAGACCTTTCCGGTTCGGATGAGCCGCGCCGCGCCGGGTTTCGGCGGGCGGCAGATGCGGCTCAGGCTGCGGCCAGTGTTGCGGCTGGACTACATCTGGCACACGCCGGACATCCGGTCGGTGGTGACGTGGGTGGGCCAGGATGTCGGGTCGGATCACCTGCCGGTGGTGTCGCGGCTGGCGGTGCCTCGCGCCGTGGAGCCGGTATCCCCCGATTCCTGAGGTGGCGTCTCTGTTCCGGACAGGATCGGTGGAAACCGACCGGACTGTCGCCTCCGATGGCGGCCAGCAGCGTGTCGTGGGTGCCCGGACCCGCAGCCGCACCCAGAAGAATTCGGCCAGCACGCGTACGATCGCCAGCGTCAGCACGGCGATGATCGCGCCGAGGATGCCGCCCAGCGCGTTGCCCAGCAGCACCGCGATGAAGATCATGACCGGATGGACCCTGGACGGCATTGCCCTGGATGCGAGGCGTGATCAGGTTGCCCTCGACCTGGTTGATGACGACGTAGAGCACGATCGTGACGACGGCGAGTTGCCAGGAAATCGTCAGGGCGATGATCACCGCCGGGATACCTCCAAGGAACGCGCCGATATAGGGCAGGATCGCGGTGACAGCCATCCAGATGCCGAGCACAAAGAAGTACGGAACGCCAAGCAGCCATAACCCGATCGCGGCCATCACCCCTTGGATCGTGATCGAGACCAGCAGGCCGCAGAGGTAGCGGCTCAGCGAGTCGCCGATCGTCGTCCAGAGCTGGTCGGCGTCGGTCCATCCTTCGGATCCAACTACAACAATCGCGTTGAAGAAGCCATCGGCAACGCAACCGATATCTGGACCGCCTTTCGACAGGGGCTACTCGGTGATTCGAGGCCGTTGTTGGGATACTTTTTCTTGCTGGAAGATACGCCACGAGTTCATACACCGGTACGCGTGAGAAAGCGGTACTTCCCGATCGACCCTGCGTTCAAGGACGCGTCGTACAGCCAACGATATGCCCTGTTCTGCCAGCGGCTGGCACTCGATCGCCTGTACGATGTCACCTGTTTGACGCTCGCGACCAATTCGACCGAGACCGTCGTGACGCATCCGGCCCCGGTGCTCGATTTCGAGCGGTTCGCGGCACACCTTCAAGGTCATGTTTCCGGCTTCGTTCGCTAATCCCGTCGCCAGCGGCGGGCGCGGCCAAGGAGCGACAGATCCGCCGATCGGCGATGCCACGCCGTACGGCACACTGGGGCGGATGCGCTGGCATCCGCCCCAGTGTGGATTGACCCCTCGTCCGGTCAGCGGATGGGTTCGGGCACCAAGGTCTCGTGACTGGTCGACGGGTTCGTTCTCGCTGATCGAACCCGTCGCGTCATGATGGCGCTCGACATCGCGGTCCAGAGCAGGAACAGCAGGAAGGCTGGCCCGAACTCGGCGTCAACGGCGGTGCTGTTGGCGACCAGGGCACTCGCGGTGACGACGCCGACCCATCCCAACCAGGCGGGCAAGACCTTCGTCTTGATGACGATGGCGCTGGCGGCGCCGACCATCGCCCCCAGCGGAAGCAGCATCAGGATGAAGGACGCGTTGTTCATGGCGGTCAGCGCATTCTCCAACTCGGTACCGCTTTCCAGGTTGCGCGCGGCGATGTACGGCGCGATGCTCGCTACCTTCACGGCGAGGGCCACCAGCCCGGCGCCGAAGGCGGTTGCGGCAAGCCATCCGTTCTCACCTTCCGCCTGCCGCAGCAAGGCAAACAGGTAACCCACGAAGGGGACCAGCAGGATCAGTCCGACCAACTCCACGACGATGAGCGCGTCTTCGCTGACCGGAGCGCTCTGCCCGCCCACGATCAGGGCGACAAACAGCATGCCACTCGCCGTGCCCAACACCGGCCACATCCGTCTCTCCATCTTGCCCAGCCTTTCCTCGAATCAAAAATCTTCGCCTGCACAGGCGCTTGAAGGCACTCTACAGAACTCGCCGGTGTGGATCGTCATGGAGGGGAATGATCTTCGACTCGTCCTTGAGGATGACATTTGCGCGACATGTCATCGCCGTGGATGACGCGACAGACGGCGAAACGTGATACATCTACGTCTATGAACATGGTTGAACGCACCATCGATTGGCTCCTGGTGTGGTGGCGTGAGCTGCTGCTGGCGGTGGCGGTAACAGGTTCGGCACTGTACGACATCTGGGTTGCGCCGCCCCTGTTCGAAAGTGGCATTGCGGGTCCTCAGGCGCCAAACACCATCCTGTTCGTTTTGGTAGGCTCCGTCCTCTTCCTGCGACGGAGGGTTCCGGTTGCCACGCTGCTCACGGTCGTGGCCCTGATGGAGCTGCAACGGCTTCTCTCCGATCCTTCCGCCCAGCCTCCGTTTCAAACCTTTATCGCAGTCCTGGCGGCCTTCTATTCTGTTGGCGCGTACGCGGCGCCACGACCGGCGGCCATCGGTGGGGCGGTCGCCGGAGCGGTGATTATCGTCGCCGATCTCCCCTACCTCCTCGCGGGAGATCCTCACCAGGACACGATCCCTTCCTGGCTGTTCATGGGTACCGCTTGGCTCGCGGGGTGGGCGTTCCATAGGCGCAGGATTGAGGCTGCCCACCTCAAGGAGAGAGCGGCGCAGCTGGAGCGCGAGCGAGAGGAGCGGGCGCGGGCGGCCGTGGTGGCGGAGCGTGCCCGGATCGCCCGCGAGCTGCACGACGTGGTAGCTCACACGGTGAGCGTGATGGTGATCCAGGCCCAGGCCGCCCAGCGCCTGCTTGATGGCAACAAGCACGGCGCGCGGCAGGCGCTGGACTCGATCGAGTCCAGCGGGCGACAGGCGCTGGTGGAGCTACGCCGGATGCTCGGCGTATTGCGGCACACCGGCAATGATCCAGCGTTCGCTCCCCAGCCGGGTCTGCGGCAGCTCGACGCGCTCATCGAGCAGTTTCGCGCGGCGGGAATCTCCGTGGAGCTGCGTGTGGAGGGTGACGTCGGGGCCTTGCCGCCAGGGGTAGACCTCTCGGCCTACCGGATCGTGCAGGAGGCGCTGACCAACGTCCTGAAGCATGCGGGTCCGGTCCGCGTCCGAGTGGCCGTGCGGTACCTGGGCGACGACATAGAGCTGGAGATCATCGACGACGGTGTCGGAACCGGGCGGACGAACGGCTCAGGGCACGGCCTGATCGGGATGCGCGAGCGTGTCGCCGTCTATGGCGGCGTGTTGGAAAGCGGCAGGCGGGCCGAGGGAGGCTATTTCGTCCGTGCGCGGCTTCCACTCGATTTCCACGCTGGCACGTCTGTCGGGGAGAATGGAACATGGGCATAAGAGTGGTCGTCGTCGACGATCAGGAACTGGTGCGCACCGGGTTTCGGGTGATCCTCAGCGCCGAGCCCGACATCGATGTCGTCGGCGAGGCGAGCAACGGTCGGGAGGCGATCAGTGTCGTCGGGAGAGTAAGTCCTGACGTCGTGTTGATGGACATCCGCATGCCGGTGCTTGACGGGCTGGCGGCCACCCGCCACATCGCGATCGATCCCGAGGCGCCACCGCGAGTCATCATCCTGACGACGTTTGACCTGGACGAGTACGTCTACGAAGCGCTGCGCCTTGGCGCCAGCGGCTTTCTGCTCAAGGACGGTCCAGCGGACCAACTCCTTTCAGCGGTCAGGGTCGTTGCTCGAGGCGATGCGCTGCTCGCCCCGCAAGTGACGCGTCGGCTCATCGCCGAGTTCTCCCGCCGGAGGCGTCCGACGACGAGGCCACACCTGCTACAGACCCTCACGCCTCGCGAGCTGGAAGTGCTACAGCTTATGGCGAGAGGACTCTCGAACACCGAAATTGGCGACGAATTGCATGTCGCCGAGACGACGGTCCGGACGCATGTCGCGCGCGTCCTCGCCAAGCTCGATCTGCGAAACCGGGTGCAGGCGGTCGTCCTGGCCTACGAGGCAGGTCTCGTTCACCCGAGTGATTCATGAGGCCTATTTGAATGGCATCAATCCCATGCCACTCCTCTGCGTCAGCCATGTCGAGACCCGCTTTGGTCTCGCCGCCAGCGGCGGGTGCGGCTGAGCAATGACGGTTTCGGGGATCGGGGCTTGCGGCGCCAGTGCAGCCCGACGGCCTGACGCACGCCGAGGGCATGGGTGGGATAGACCTGCACCGCTCCAGCGAGCAACCCGGCGGGCAACCGCCATCGCATCATTGGCGCGAACTGGTTGATGAGGTCGTCGGCTCGTTCGCCGATGATGTGCGCGCCAACAATCTCCCCTCCCACACGCCCACGCGTCCAGCCTGGCTTCAGCAACACCATGATCTCCCCGTCGGCGTCGCCATCGGTGATCGCCCGGTCGAGACGTGAGTACGGAAAGCGCAGCACCTCCAGCCGGTTTCCGTGGGCGGCAAGGGCATCCGCCAGGCTCATGCCGATGCTGGCGATCGGCGGATCGGTGAACACCGCCCACGGGATCGCGTCGTCGTTCCAGCGGTCCGCGCCGCCGAGCAGGTTGGTCACCAGCGTGCGGGCCTGGTCCTCAGCTCGGTGCGTCAGGTAGTGGCCGCCCGC
>JACCVC010000111.1 GCA_013698305.1 Chloroflexia bacterium | reverse complement strand
ACTTGATTGTAGCTGAGCGCTACGGTTCTGGCGATTCTTCCGATGTCGATTCGACGCTATTTTGGGCATTTTCGATCGGAAGTCGTCGCATGGCCGGGAACAGGATCACGTCGCGCAGCGTCGGCTGGTCGGCCAGCAGCATTACCAGCCGGTCGATGCCGATGCCGACACCCCCTGTCGGTGGCATGCCGTACATGAGCGCGGTGACGTAATCGAGGTCGATCGGCATCGCTTCCACGTCGCCGGCGTCACGGTCCTTTTGCTGCACCTGGAAGCGGGCGAGTTGATCCAACGGATCGTTGAGCTCGGTGAACGCGTTGCCGAGCTCGATCACTCGCCCGACGATAGGTTGGAACCGCTCGACGTGGGTTGGATCGTCTGTCTTGCGCTTGGCCAGCGGCGACAACTCGACCGGGTAGTCGATCAGGAAGGTGGGCTGTACCAGGGTGGGGCGCACGAACTGCTTGAGCAACTCGTCGACGATACGCGGCCAAACCGTGCCTTCCTCGATGTCTGCCCCCGCCTCGCGGGCGACCCGAAGCAGGTCTGCCTGCTCGGGATGGTCGGCGTAGTCGATGCCGCTCGTGTCCCTGATAGCGTCTCTGAGCGTCTTCCGGGGCCATGGAGGCGTGACGTCGATCTCCTGATCCTGAAAGGTGAAGCGGGGACCGCCGTGCGCGGTCGTCGTCACCGAGACGATCAACGCCTCGACGGTGTCCATCATCGATTCGTAATCAGCGTAGGCCTCATAGAATTCCAGCATCGTGAACTCAGGCGAGTGGTTCCTGTCGATGCCCTCGTTGCGGAAGTCCTTACAGATCTCGTAGACACGCTCGTAGCCGCCTACGAGCAGTCGCTTGAGATAGAGCTCATCGGCGATACGGAGATAGAGTTCCTGATCCAGCGCGTGATGGTGCGTGGTGAACGGGCGGGCAGCCGCGCCACCGTACAGCGGTTGCAGCGTCGGCGTCTCGACCTCAAGGTAGTCGCGCTGGTCGAGAAAGGCGCGAATGGCGGTGATGATTCGCGCCCGAACGCGGAAGATGCGCCGGACCTCCTCATTCGACAGCAGGTCGAGGTACCGCTGTCGGTACCGGATTTCAACATCCTGCAGGCCATGCCACTTTTCCGGCGGCGCGTTTATCGTCTTGGACAGCATGGTGATCTGTGTCACCCGCAACGAAATTTCGCCCGTGCGGGTGCGGAACAGTGATCCGGACGCCTGGATAAAGTCACCGAGGTCGTAGAGCTTGAGGATATCGGCGTAGACGTCATCACCTATCGCGTCCTTGCGGATGTAGAGCTGGATGCGACCATGCCCGTCCTCAATGTGGGCGAAGAGTGTCTTGCCCATGTGTCGCAAGCTGGCAATCCGCCCGACGAGCGTCACCGGTTCGACGAGTGTCTGGTCGTCGGCAGCCTGAGCCGTCTCGAAACGCGCCAACGCCTCGGAATTGGTACGGGTCCGTTGGGCGCGGTTGGGCCACGGGTTGGTCCCTTGATCCCTAAGCGCCCGCGCCTTTTCGAGGCGAATGTCCTGAAGATCGCTGAGCTTCATCGGTGGTGGCTTTCCTTGGCGTTGAACTATGTGCTAGCCGTAGCGGGATGGCGGACCGGCAGATCTCGTGATTCCGAAAGGAGACCCCGCTTGGGACCGGGCCGATACCGGAGTTCAAGATCGGCCACAACGTGCTCCCAGTCACGAGAAACGCGGCGGTTCACGAAGCCGCCGCGTTTCTGATGCAGCCGGTTTCGTGGGTCTATTCTACGTCGATGATGGAGTAGGTGAACGCGCCGCCTGGCGTTTGCACGGTGGCGTCGTCGCCAGCGCGTTTTCCGTGCAACGCCTTGCCCGCGGGAGATTCAGCGGAGACGCGGTTTTCCGAGGAGCTGGCCTCGGCCGAGTTGACCAGAATCCAGACCTCCTCAATGCCTTCCTCATCCCGAACGGTGAATTTGGAGCCGAGTTGAACGGTGCCATCCCCTGATCCCGCCTGGATGATCTCGGCGTGCTCGAGCGTCTGGGTGAGTTCGTACACGCGGGATTCCAAGTGCATGTACTCCTCCTTCATCTCCTCATACTCACTGTTGTCGGAGATGTCGCCGTGTTCGGTCGCGTCCTGAATGCGCTGGCTCAGCTCAGGCATGCGGACGGTATTGAGGTGCTTTAGCTCGTTTTCAAGGCGGACCTTGCCCTCGGGCGTCAGGCGAACTTTCCGGTCCGTACTCATCGCTGGTCCTCCTCCTGACAATGCGGCGCCCGCGCTACGGGAATCGGGAACACGTACGACTTACGGCCCACCATAGTCGGCAGGCCAAGTCGAACGACCCGTGCGGACGTGCAATGCAATAGGGCCAGGGAATGCATTCCCCGGCTCCAGTCCCGTACACCCGAAGTATACGACAGGTTGCGCCCTTGGGCTGACATGTGTAGAGTATGGCAGTAGTGTACGTACACTCTTAGCGAACGAGTGTGGAGAGATTCGTCTCCCAGGTAGCGGACACGCTGGCTTTGGCTGGGCCAGGAGCATTTCACGCAGGAGGGGCATGATGAGAATTGGTGGAGTTGCGCCAGGTGGAGATTCAGCTTGCGGACGTGTCGGTGATGAGGTCCGACGATTGTGTATCGGGTTTGCGATGGCGGCGATCCTGCTCGGTGGCATGGGATGGATGGTCTCGCCCGACGTCGCGGCAAGTGAGCCCATGCATGGGGCGCACTACGCACAATGGGATAGTGACCCTACGGCGCCGATAAAGGAGTCCTTGAGCTCATCGTTGGCAACGCGGTCCAGCGGTGAACGGTGGATGGATGTCAACCGATCCACGGGTCAGGTGACGCTCTACGCTGGGAATGCCGCGCAGCACATCTTCTGGGGTTCGCTCAGCCGCGATTCATCGAATGGCTTCTACGCGACTGCCAGTGGCACGTACTATGTCTATACCAAGCACTTGCCGCTGACCTATACGCCGTACGCCGACAACTACATCACCCATTGGGTCGGGTTCGACGACTATCGCGCAAACGGGTTTCACTCCTACACCAAGGATTCCGGCGGCAACGTAATTCCCAACGGCGCGGGCTACACAGCGGGTTGTGTTGCCCTCGCGCCGGGTGAAATCGAGACTTTGTACGATTTCGCCTTCGTCGGGATGCGGGTGGAGGTTCACTGGTAGGTCGAATCCAACAAGGGCAGACGCGGAGTCTGCCCCAACGCGATAGAGGCGCTCAACGACCGCGCCGGGCGTTGTAGCAGGCGCGGCAGTAGACCGGTCGGTCGCCTCGTGGCATGAACGGAACCATGGTGCTTTGGCCGCACGCGGCGCAGATCGCGGGAAAGCGGTCGGCCTTGCTAGTGGGCTGATGGCTCCGCGACGCGCGGCGCCGGTCATCACCCTTCTGATCGTGGGCGCCGAAGGCAGATGAGCCTCGCTTGCTCAGCAGGTCGGCATTCCGCTGGGATCGCTTGACCGACCGGCAGTCCGGGCAGCGAATCGGGGCGGCCATGCCATGCTCTGACCGGAAGCGTTGTTCAGGTTCCGTGTATGAGAACGGTTCACCACATTCGACGCAGGTGTTTTGTTGGGATTGATCGACGGTCATAGAGCTTTTTTGCTATCTGTTGTTGACGGAGATCTCGTATCCGGCGTCCTGGATGGCCTGACGCATCGCGCCGGTGTTGACGACGGCATCGTGGCTCACCTTGACCGCCTTGGATTCGATGTCGACATCGACGGTGTAGACGCCATCGACCTTGAGCACGGAACTCCTGATCGCGTTGACGCAGTGCTCGCAGCTGACGTCGGGGACGGTGAACGTGTGTTCGGTCATGGTCATTTAAGGTTCTTTCGTGTAGCCGGGCCCGAGCCCGGTCCGGTCATTCGTCACGCGTCTAGTTTACGTTGTGTGCCGATGTTTTGTCGGACAGGTACAGATCCCGGATCATCTGCTCGAGCGACCCGTCGTTGATCGACACGTCGCGAAGCTCGGCTATCGTCGTGAGCCACCGCACCGCGCTGCCGCTGGTCCAGAGGCCGCGATCGAACCTGAACATCCATGTGCTGGCGGTAAGATGCTCGCCGGTGACGCCGGTGGGCAGGTTGGCGAGAGCGATTGTCTGGTCATGAGCGACATCGACCCCGATCTCAATATCCCCGCCGAATTGATGCTGCAGCGCGGTAGCGTTCCCGTCGAAGCGCAGCCTACCTGCGTCGATCACCATCACGCGCTCGCACAGTTCCTCGATGTCGCCCAGATCATGGGTAGTTAGCAGCATGGTTGTGCCGTGGGTGCGGTTGAGCGTTCGAAGGAAGTCCCGGATGCGGTCCTTGGCGAGCAGGTCCAGCCCGATCGTGGGCTCGTCGAGGATGAGCAGGTCCGGGTCGTGGAGGATTGCGGCGGCAAGATCACCGCGCATGCGCTGACCCAGCGAGAGTTGCCGGACCGGCGTGGCAAGGAACGGGTCGAGGTCGAGAACCTCGCGGGCGGTCGCCAGGTTCTCCGCGAAGCGATCACCCGGAACCCGGTACATGTGCCGCAGCAGGTGTAGCGAGTCACGTAGCGGTAGGTCCCACCATAGCTGGGTACGCTGGCCGAAAACGACCCCAATTCGGTGAGCGAGCTGCTTGCGCTGGCGCCAGGGCGTGGCGCCGAGCACCGTCGCCGATCCTGACGTCGGGACAAGGATGCCGCAGAGCATCTTGATCGTTGTCGACTTGCCGGCCCCGTTCTGGCCAATGTAGCCGACCATCTCGCCGGGCTGGATGTCAAAGGTGATGTCGGAGACCGCGTTGACCGTGTCCGACTGGCGGCTGGCAAGGGCGCGGAGCGCGCCGAACCTGCCACGGTGAAGCCGGCGGCGCTGGAACGTGCGGGTGAGGCAAGTGACGCTGACGATGGGATCTGGTGATGGCATGAGGTCTGACTCCAGGTGACAAGTGTTTAATTGACAATGGCAGACACAGGGTCTGCCGCTACGTTTTGGCGGCTATACAGTCGTGCCGTCCTGCTGGTCAACTGCCGGTCGAGTGGTAGTGGTTGACGCCCTGTCGCCAGAGCAAGCTGACAAGAGCGACGAAGGCGATGGTGAGCAACGGGCCGATGGCCGGGGCGATGGGGGCAAAGCCGAGCGGGTCCGGTTTGTCGAGGATGATCAGCGTGGGGTAGTAGATGACGAAGCCGATGGGAATGAGCCAGATGAAGATCGTCCGGAACCAGCGGCGATAGATGTGGATCGGATATTGGGCGAGGTCAGACCCGCCGTAGCTAATCGCGTTGACAACCTCGATCGAGCCGACGGTCCAGAAGCTGACGATCGCCCCGAGTGTAAAAATGGCGATGAACAGGGCGATGCCGCAGATCCATGCCGAGGTCAATAGAAGCAACGTTTCCGAGGTCAGCGCGAGATCGAGGCGAAGCCATGCCCAGCAGAACAGGCCGAAGGCGAGAATCGTTTTTCCGATGTGGCGCACAGAGATGTCGAGCGTGATCGCCTGCAGGTATACCGAAATCGGTCGCGTCAGAAGCCTGTCGAAGTCGCCGGTGCGAACCTGCTCGGGTACCAGGTCAAGGCCGTTCTGCATTGTATCGGCGATCTCGAACGCGATGGCGCACATGGCATAGAGCAACAGCACCTCATCCAGCGTCCATCCGCCGAGGGCGGGGAACTGCTGGAAGAAGATCACGACCGTCACAATCTCCATGATCGTCATGATGGAGTTGCCGAACAGCTGCATCAGGAACGATCCCTGAAACTGCATCTGCGCGGCAATACGGAGTTTGGCGATGCGCCAGGTGAGTCCCAGTTCCTGTTGCCAGTCCACCAGGTTACCCACCTTGCACCACCAGCCTGCGCTCGCCTCGCTTCAGCGCGATGGAGCAGAGAATGACCAGCGCCACAATCCAAATCATCTGGACCGCGATGATCAGGAGCGGATCTCCCTTGCCCAGCCAGGTGTTGATCGGCGACATGAGGACTGCCTGGAAGGGAAGCAGTTCGGCGATCGTGCGGAGCGGTTCGGGGAAGAAGGCGATCGGCATCGCCATTCCGGAGAGAAAGGTCGTCAGGGTAAGCCACACTGCCGCGAGGCCACGATGATCGATCAGCCAGAACGCCAGGAGATTCGACAGGAGCCGTATCGAGAAGCTGACCCAGACGCCGAGAATCACGGCAATCAGGAACCAGAGCCCGCGTGCCGGCGTGGCTGGAAGGCTGATGTCGAAGAGCAGCCAGCCGATCGCGAGTGTCGGTACCATGCGCAGGAATATCGCTGGCAACGCTCGCCCGAAGTCCCGGCTGAGCCAGAGCCCGTACCACGAGATTGGCCGCAGGAAGTCGGACGCGATGGCGCCTGTCTGGATCGTGCGCGAGACATCCCACCAGCCCCACAGGTACATCACCACCAGCAGCGACTGGTTGATCCAGATCAGCGTGATAGCGTCATCTGGGGACCAGCCGTTGACGCAGTCGCCCTCGACCGACCCGTAGAATCCGAGCATTACCGAGCCGAGAATCACGCCGAAGACGCTGTTCGTGAACAGTCCAGCCAGCGTCGCGGCGCGATAGGCGAGCTGCTGGTGGATAGCGAGCCTGGCGATTTCCAGATAGATGCGCACGGCGTCACACTCCAGGCTGGTCTGCTGGTGGTCGTGGAAATGCGGGATACTTGAGGTTGGACATTGATGTTGGGCACGGGGCCGCGAGGCAAGGCGGGGAATGATACCACTGGATGGTCCCGCGGACAACGCTCGACGAACCGCATCTACACAGCTCAGGAGCGCCAATGGTTACCACGATGCACGACGTGCCGACCCGTGACCAGATCGCGGTCGAAGACACCTGGGATCTCTCCGCTTTCTTCGCGGAGGAGGCCATATGGGAAGAGACGGCGGAAACGATTCCGGGCCTGATCGAGACGGTCGCGACGTATCAGGGACGGCTTGGTGAGGGTCCTGGAGTCGTCGGCGACGCGCTGGCGGCGCTGAATTCGCTTCAGGAGACGCTGCATCGCGTCATCGTCTACGCCGTTCTCCGGCGAGATGAGGACACCGCCGACACGGGGGCGAATGGTCGATACGAGCGCGCTGTGGCGATGTCGATCCAGGCGGGTCAGGCGCTGGCGTTCGTCCAGCCGGAGTTGCTGTCGCTCCCGCCGGAAGCCCTCAGGGCGTTGGCCAGCGACAATGACCTGGCGACCTATCGGCACATGTTCGATGACCTCGACCGTCAGCGGGCGCACGTCCGATCCCAGGAAGTCGAGGAAGTGCTCGCGCAGATGGGTGATGTCACGAGGACAGCGTCGGAGGCGTTTTCCGCGCTCGACAATGCCGACCTGGAGTACGGCACGGTCACTGACGAAAACGGCAACGAGATCGCCCTGACCAAGGGACGATACGGCTTGATGCAGGAGAGCCGTGACCGGAGCGTCCGGCGAGCCGCGCATGAACGACTGACCGGCGCATATCAGGCGCACGGAAATACGATCAGCAGCCTGTACGGGTCGTCAGTGCGGACGGATGTGGTCGGGGCGCGGATCCGGAACTACGAGTCGGCGCGGGCAGAGGCGCTTTTTGACGACAACGTGCCGGAAACGGTGTACGACACGCTGGTCGACGTGGTGCGCGAGTCGAGCCCGATCCTGCGGCGCTACCTCGCGCTGCGGCGGCAGGCGCTCGAACTGGATGACCTTGAGCTCTACGACCTGCGGGTGCCGTTGGCGCCGGAGTCGACGAAGCACTACGACTATCGCGATGCGGTCGAGATCGTGTTGCGCGGGGTGCGCGCGCTCGGCGACGAGTACGTCTCCGATCTCCGGGCCGGCTTTGATGCGCGCTGGGTGGACGTTCACGAGACCAGGGGCAAGCGGTCCGGCGCGTACTCGGCTGGAGCCTACGGCGCGTCTCCCGTCATCCTGATGAACTGGAACGGGACGCTGTCGGATGTGTTCACGCTGGCCCACGAGGCGGGCCATGCCATGCACACGTACTACTCGCAGCGGGAGCAGCCGTTCCACCTGGCCGGCTATCCGATCTTCCTCGCCGAGGTCGCGTCGACGGTAAACGAGGTCTTGCTGACCTGGGATCTGCTTGGAAGCGACGAAGCGCAGGATCCTGTACAGCGGTTTGCCCTGCTCAACCGCTTCGCCGATAGCTTCCATGGCACGGTGATGCGGCAGACAATGTTCGCCGAATTCGAGCAGCAGTCACACGCAATGGCCGAGGCGGGTGTTCCGATCACGTTGGACGCGCTGAATGCCGTGTATCGCGAGCTCATCGGGACCTACCTTCCGGGCGTCAACATCGACGACCTTGCCAGCGTGCAGTGGGCAAGGGTTCCGCACTTCTACCGGGCGTTCTATGTGTACCAGTACGCAACCGGCATGTCGGCGGCGATCAACATCGCTCAAGCGGTGCGGGACCAAGGTGAGCCAGCGCAGCGGCGATACCTGGATATGCTGGCGGCGGGCGGATCGGACTACCCGATGGAGATTCTCAGGGGAGCCGGAGTCGACCTGGCCGAGCGTTCAGTGCTTGACGTTGCCATTTCCGAATTCGAGCGCACCATTGCTGAGATGGAAGCGCTTGCGGCGGACGGTGTTCTCCACCAGGCGGCGGAGCTGGCATCTGAACAGGCCAGGCACGCGGAACGCGCCAGCGTGAACTAGCCTATGAGAGAGAAGAGCAGTCGAAATGCCGTCGCCTGGATCGCCAAAGACACCAATGCGCTGGTGATCCGGACGGTTCGACCGCGGATGGATCGAATCACCCGGTAGAGCAACACGGCGACACCCCCTGCGACGATGCAGGCGAGCAACAGGGCCAGATTCGCGAGAACGTCCGGTTGCTCGCTGTTGATCTCCGGAAGTTGCATTGACAGCCGGATCATCACCGCCTGCGCGATCACCAGGGCGACATTGGCCTGGATCGCCTGTTCGATCGGGCCGCCAATCATGGGGCGGAGCTTGTGGAAGCGTCGGCGGTTCGTGTTCACGTTGCGATTCACCCCGGTTGACGACAATTGGCGGATTACGCAATGGTACCGGTATCTCGGTATAAATTGTACGGTTCTTTCGGTTATCTCGGTAGAAATTGTACGATTCTTTCGGTGTATCGCCGATTGAGTGATGAGGAGCGCCTGAATGAGCCAGATGGAGCGGATTGAACGCACGGGCGTCGTGGCGATTGTTCGCCTCGATGACTATGGTCACGCGCCGGCAATGGCGAAGGCCCTGTTCGAAGGCGGCATTGAGGCGGTGGAGTTCACCTACACGAATCCCGCCGCCGGGGAAGCGGTTCGCGCCACCAAAGAGGCGCTCGGAGACGCCATGCTGGTGGGCGCGGGGACGGTGCTCGATCCGGAAACGGCACGGGCGGCTATCCTGCAGGGGGCTGATTTCATCGTCACGCCGACGCTCCAGGTCGATACCATCCGGCTGTGCCTGCGGTACAGCGTCCCGTCAGTGATCGGCGCGTTCACGCCAACCGAGATTTTGACTGCGTGGGAGGCTGGAGCTTCGGTCGTTAAAGTGTTCCCTGCTTCCGTGGGTGGGCCACGCTACCTCAAGGATGTTGGCGGTCCGCTTCCCCAGATCAAGTTGATTCCGACCGGCGGCGTCTCGGTGGAGAACGCTGGCGACTTCATCAGGGCCGGGGCGATGGCAGTGGCGATGGGAAGCAACCTGGTCGGGGCGGACATCGTGCGCAACCAGAATTGGCCTGCCTTGACATCGCGGGCCAAAGAGATCGTCGAGGTGGTACGAGCCGCGACATCGACACGAAACCAATGAGATGCGTTGGGTACACTTGATAGATGCTATCAAACAGTCGGATGACTCGAGCGGATAGGTGATGACTTGATGACTGAGCAATCAATACGACTTCCGCTGCTGAAGCGTTTGGCGGAACAGGCGATGGCTGACAGCGATTTTCGATCCGTGGCGCGCGATGATATGGAACTGGCGCTGGTTCAGTTTGGATATGAGCTCAACGATCGCGAACGTGCGTTTGTGTTCCGGTTCCGGCAGGCGCTGGAGGAGGCGAATGTCGACCTTAAGCTGGCGAAGGAGGTCGACCTGGACGCACTGCTGGACGACACGGAGGATCCCGAAGGGTTGGAGCAGTTGATCAACAGCCACTTTCCGTAACCAATGCGAATTGCAAGATTATAGAGTGGCGTTCCAACAGCGCGAACACGTAGCGGCACACCCTGTGTCTGCCAAAGGTCGTGGCTCGTGAGACCGGGCCGATACCGGAGTTCAGGATCGGCCGCTACGCGGGCCAGCGTTCGGAAGATACGCTCAGGCGACGCTGAACCACGTGCGGATTGCTTCGGTCGAATGACCGGCGCCGAGCAAGGCGAGCAACGCGATCCGGGCCTTCTGCGCTGTGAGCCTCGACGCCAGGCTCACGCCGGCTTCGACGAGATCGTGACCACCGCCTGATGCGCCGCCGGTCCCGTATATCGGCGCGAGCGGACCACCGATGCAGCGGGTAGTAAGGATGACAGGTATGCCAAGCTCCACCAGCGCCGAGATTTCGGGCAAGATGTCGCCAGGCACATTTCCGGCCCCACTTCCCTCGATCACGATTCCATCGACACTCGACTCTCGAAAATAGCGCAGGATCGAACCGTCCATGCCGGTGAAGGTCTTGATGATGGGGACGTTGCCATCGACGTTGGTCGGGGTGAGGATAGGCCGCTCACCGGATTCGCCGAAATAATCCACCCCGATCGCCGTCACCTCTCCAATCGGGCCACCGTGCGGTGAGGCGAACGTCGAGGGGTTAACCGTGTGGGTCTTGGTGACGTAGCGGGCGCTGTGGATCGTCTCGTTGACGACGAGCATCGCGCCGAGGTCCATTGAGCGTCCGTCAACTGCCACGCGGATGGCGTCCCGGAGGTTGCGCGGGCCGTCCGGTCCAGATTCCGAGAGGTTGCGCATCGCCGCCACGAAGACAACCGGCTTGTCGCTGTCAACCGTGAGGTGGGCAAGGTACGCCGTTTCCTCGACGGTGTCCGTACCGTGGGTGATGACGACCCCTTGAATATCTGCACGAGAAAGTTCTCGGTGTGCCGCATGCGCCAGGTTCAGCATCATCAGCGGCGTCATGTTCCAACTGTTGACGGCCTCCTTTGGACGGGCTTCCACCCTCGCAATCTCGTCAATGTCCGGGACGAGCGCCAAGAGATCTTCCGGCGTCGCGGCGGTTCGGACCGCTCCAGTCTGAGGATCCTTGATGCTGGCGATCGTGCCACCGGTGGTCATCACGACGACCCTTGGGAGTGACATCACTCTGCCTCCTGCGCGGTGGTGCCGAACAGCCGGTCTCCAGCGTCTCCCAGACCAGGGCGGATGAACCGGTTGGCGTCGAGTTCGCGATCTTCCCTGGCGAGGAACAAGGGCACGTCGGGGTGCTGCCGCGTGACCTCGACGATGCCTTCGGGCGCGCCGATGATGCCGACGAAGGTGATTGACCTTGCCCCCCATCGTTTCAACTCGCCGATCGCGTCGGAGGCGGAACCGCCGGTGGCAAGCATCGGGTCGAGCACGAGCACCACGTCGTCGGGGCAGGTGGCGGGGAGCTTGTTGTAGTAGGAGACGGGTCGGTGAGAGGCCTCGTCCCGATACATGCCGAGATGCCAGACTTCAGCATGTGGGAGCGCATCGACGGCGGCGTCGACCATGCCGAGCCCCGCGCGCAGAATTGGCACCAGCCCGATGCGGGCGGCGATCTTCTGGCCGGTGGCTCGTTCCAATGGCGTGTGGTAGCTGACTTCTCTCAGGGGAAGTCCGGCGGTCGCCTCATAGATCAGCAACCTGGTGAGTTCGCGCACCAGTTCGCGAAAGGTCTTGTGATCGGTGTCCTGATTTGACAGCAAGGTGACCTTGTGCCGGACGAGCGGGTGGGTGCTGATGTGGACGTTGTGCATGAGGGCATGTCCCGTTTTCGGGGCGGACACAAGGTCCGCCGCTTCCAGCCCCGTTGCGTCTCACCATGGGCAGACACGGGGTCTGCCTCTAGGATTCGTTCCGTCGCTGACCGAGGACACCGAGCTCCCGGACATGATCGAAGCCGTCCTCGGTCGCGCCTTTGGGGACGTACTCGAGGCTGACCCATCCCGTGTATCCGGATTCGTCGATGGCGTCGAACAGCTTGCGGAATTCAACATCACCGGTGCCAGGCTGGTGGCGACCAGGGACATCGGCGATCTGAATGTGATCGATGCGCTTGCCGTATTCGGCAATGATCGCGAAGGGGTCTTCGTCCATCCGGATTGAGTGGTACACATCGAACTGGAGGCCGACGTTGGGGTGATCGAGCTCTTCCAACACCGACAGCGCCTCGTTGGTCGTGTTGATCGCGAAGCCGGGAACGTCGTGCAGGTTGACCGGCTCGATCAGCAGGCGCGTGTTGGTGTTGGCCAGCGTGTCGGCTGCGTAGAGAATGTTGTCGAGCATGGTTCGCCGCGTAGCGTTGGCGTCTGGAGTCTTGCCAACGAGGCAGTTGATACGAGGAGCATTGAGGATGCCGGCATAGTTCGCCGCCAGGTCGACCCCATCCCGAAACTCCTCCTTTCGGTCTGGATCCGAGGCGAGACCGCGATCGCCTGCGTCCCAGTCTCCAGCGGGCAGGTTGAACAGGACCAGATCGAGGTCATTTTCGGAGAGGCGAGACGCGATGTCCGCCGGGCTGAGCTGGTAGGGAAAGAGGACTTCAACTCCCGTGAAGCCGTTGGCGGCGGCGCGACCAAAGCGGTCAGGGAACTCGAACTCGTTGAACAGCATCGTCAGGTTGGCGGCGAGCTTCGTCATATGTTGTCTCCTCATGCGCTGTACGGTTCGGCCAGGCACTATCCTTGGCGCATAGCCGGTATGGTATGGGGCATTGTGCCAGTTTTTTTGATGAGTGGCAGCTTTTACATGGCGAAACGTGGATGATTGAGGCGCTGGATGTTGCGGGTAGAGCAGGTCACAAAGCGATTTGGCGACGTCGTCGCCGTCAACTCCGTCAGCTTCGAAGCGGCCGCTGGCGAGATCGTGGCGATTCTGGGCGAGAACGGCGCCGGAAAATCAACACTGCTGTCCTGCATCGCCGGGTTTGTCGCGCCCGATGTTGGCAGCGTGGCAATAGGCGGTGAGATGCTGCCTTTCGGGGATTCGGCGACGGCCATCCGGCACGGCGTCGGCACGGCATTTCAGCACTTCTCGCTGGCGCCCTCGTTCACGGTGGCAGAGTCATTCGCGCTTGCCGGATTGCCTGCGGCTGACTGGAAGCAACGGCTCGACCGTCGAATACCCGACACGTCTCGGATCGACGACCTTGGCATTGCCGAGCGGCAACAGGTGGAGTTCCTCAAGGCGCGACTGGTTGGACACAAGGTGCTCCTTCTGGACGAGTCGACATCGCCACTAGGCGAATTCGATGTCGGACGGGTACTCGAAGACATCGCATCGGCCGCCGCGACCGGTGCAGCGGTGCTGTTCGTGACGCATAGGTTGCGCGAGGCGCTGGCCGTCGCGGATCGGATAGTGGTGATGCGGCATGGGTTTGTGGTCGGTGGGTGGAGCCGCGTCGATGAATGGGAACCGGGCATCGAATCCGAACTGCTCTCGGCCATGTTCGGTGCAGATGGTCGAGATTCCGCCGATGATCCGCAGCCCATGGTGTTGGATGATTCAAAGCCGACTGGAACCATAGTGATCACCGACCTCGCCGATGGAACGCAGTTGCAGCTGGAACGCGGTATGGTCCTCGCGATTGTCGGGATCGCGGGAAACGGGCAGCAACGGTTGGCGCAGATGCTGGCTGGCGAGCGACGGGTGCTCGTGGATATTGGGGCCGCCGATGGAAGGCGGGACGTGCGGGGAGAGAAATGGCTGCGAGGACACGCCACCGTGATCCCCGAGGACAGGATTGCCGAGGGCGGCGCACCGGAAATGACCCTTGGCGAGACTCTGGTGCTGCGTGACCTGGCCCAGGGCAGGCAGCAACGAGGAGGTTTGGTGTCACCTCGGGCATTGACGAAACGGGCAAAATCGATGATCGAGCACTGGAGAATTTCGCCAGCTGTGCCTGGGAGCCGTTTTGGAGATCTTTCGGGCGGCAACATGCAACGCGTGATCCTCGCGAGGGCGCTCGATCCCGGGCCGGAGTTACTCGTCGCGGTCAACCCGACGCAGGGCCTGGACGCCGCCACCGCGGACACCGTGCGGGAACGTTTACGACGGGCGGCCGATGGCGGGACAACGGTCGCGTCCTTTGAACTGGATGTCGACGACGCGCTTCGATTCGCGGACCGGGTGGCGGTGATGTTCCAGGGGCAGGTGTCGGAGTCCGACGATGTCCAGAATGTCGACCGGCGCCAACTCCAGATCATGATGGTAGCGGGATGGTGATTCGCTCAGTTGCGCAACCGCTGCTTGTGGTGGCTGCGGCGTTGGTGACCGGGGCTGTGATCCTGGGGCTCTCCGGTCACAATCCGCTCGAAGCCTATCGCGAGATGGTCGACCGTGTCCTGTTGCGCCGGTCCGGTCTCGAGGAATCTCTCGTCGCGATGTCGCCGGTCTTGCTGGCGGCGATTGCCGCGTGGATCGCTTCGCGCGTCGGCATGTGGAATATCGGCATAGATGGCCAGATCGTCGCCGGAGCGGTCGTGGCAGGAGCGCTTGCGCCACACCTTGCCGGGTTGCCGCCATGGATGATGTGGCTCGTCGTCACGGTGGCCGGGATGGCCGCCGGTGCATTGTGGGCACTGGTTCCGGGATTGCTGCGGGTGCGGAGTGGGGTCAACGAGATCGTCACGACCATCATGATGACCTACGTCGCGTTTTCGCTGGCCTCGTGGCTAATCAAGGGCGTACTGAACGACGCAACGATGGTGACGCCGGCGACCCCCATCATCGAGGTAACGCGACGCCTTCCGGAGATCGGCGCTACCCGGATTCACGCCGGAATTGTGGTGACGATGGCGCTGAGTATCCTTGTCTGGATTGTCTCTCGCTGGACTGCCGCCGGAATCCTGTCGCGAGTCGTGGGGGAGGCGCCACGAGCGGCAAACCGGATCGGGGTGCCCGTCGACCGATATGTGCTGGCGGGTTTCCTGCTTAGTGGGGCAGTGGCGGCGCTCGCGGGCGTGAGCGAGGTCATCGCGGTGCGCGGATCGGTCCAGGCCGACTGGCGACCTTCCTTCGGACTGGCCGCGTTCGCGGTGCTGTTCCTGGCGAGAAGGTCAGCAGCCGGGTTGATCCCGGCGGCGTTTCTCTTGGGCATGCTGGGCTATGCCTCCACGGTGCTGCCGCGCGCGACCGGTGTCGCGCCGGACTTCTTTCCGTTGCTGGAAGGTTTGATTCTCGTCTTTTTGGCAATCTTCGCTGGACGCAAGGTCATGCCGACTCGAACGTCGTCGGCGGTCGCGGAGGTCCGGAGATGACGGTGATCGAGACGCTGCTGGCGACGGCGGTGCTGGCGGCGATCCCAGTGATGCTGGCGGCGACCGGAGAGGCGATTGGTCAACGAAGCGGGCTGCTCAACCTCGGCGTCGAGGGGGTGATGCTGTTGGGGGCGTTCGTCGGGTTCGTGGTCGTTGAAGCCGGCGCGGGTGTGGCGGTCGGGTTGACATTGGGCGCGATCACGGGGGCCGCTGTCGGCGCGGGGTTCGGGCTGGCCGCGACGAGGATGTCAGCCAACCAGATCGTGCTCGGGCTGGGAGTCGCGGTGGCGGGACAGGGAGCGACGGGCTACTTCTTCCGAGAGCGGTTCGGCTCGTCCCAGCCATTACTGGACGCCAGCATGAGCCGCCCGTTCGCCGCCTACGGGGACATCCCGGTGATCGGACCGGCGGTGTTGGAGCAGCGCTGGTTCGTCTACGTGGCATGGCTTCTCGTGACGGTCGTCGGCGCGTGGATGCGGTTCGGCAGACCCGGATTGATGTTGCGGGCGGCGGGCGAGTCACCTTTCGCGACCGAAGCGGCTGGCGTCGATGTCAACCAGGTTCGAATGCTTGCGGCGGTGATCGGCCAGGCTCTGGTGGGATTGGGAGGGGCGGCCCTGGCGCTGGTCGAGGTCGGGTTTTTTGCACCAGGAATGACGGTGGGAGTCGGGTTCATCGCTATCGCCATCGCGATGGCCGGGAGGCAGCGACCCTTGCGGATCGCGCTGCTGGCAATCGTGTTTGGCCTGCTTCGGGGTAGCGGCACGGCCATTCAATTGACCGACTTCAACGTGCAGACCGAGTTCCTCGAGATATTGCCGTATGCAGGTGTGCTGGTTCTGGTGGTGCTGATGGGGAGGCA
>JACCVC010000104.1 GCA_013698305.1 Chloroflexia bacterium | reverse complement strand
CGCACTGCTTGAACGCGGCGGCATGGTCGGCACCGCCAGCGAGGTCATCGACCTGTTGGGGAAACAGGCCGAGGCAGGAGTCCAGGGCGTGATGCTCCAGTGGCTCGACCTCGACGATATCTCCGGGCTGGAGTACGTTGCCGCCGAGATGTTGCCGCAGGTGCGGTAGCCGAGCATCGAGGTGTCGTAGTGGCGTGAATGAAACCGCGACACTTGCGAACTCATGTGCCAGAATCTGACCAGAGAAAACGATCCATAGTTGTCTGCCTTTGTTTGGGTTTGACAACGACGACGAGGAAAATCATCGCCATGGTGATTGCAATCATGCCGGTCGGTACATCTCAGAGTTGCGACGACCTGAGATTCCCTGCCGATCGGACCGCCGCCGGGGTCGTTCTGCCGCCACGGTAGGACCTTCTGCCACGCCCCTCCGGGCGGCGGACCGCACAACGCAAATACCGATTGATCCATTGCAGTCGCCAGACTGTGCTGGACGTGTTGTTGTGCATGCCGAGCGGCGGAACGCTCATCCCCAATTGACCTCCCAATAGTCGAAAACGCACCGTGCCCGACCGTTGGCCCGTGGATTGAACGTCCACAGGCGACTTCGAGGCGTCCCGAAACATCTGTCCTCCCAAGTGGAAATCGCTCGGAGCGTTCCATGCAACTGCTGTTCTCAAATCGCGCGTTCGCCAGGTTGTGGCTCGCCGGTCTGTTCGTCATTCTCTCGACCTGGGTGCTGTTCATGACCATGATGATCATGGTGTATGAGATCACCGGGTCGCCTCTCGCGACGGGTTTGATTCTCGTGTTCACGTCGCTGCCGGCCGTGCTGCTGGGCCCGATAGCCGGAGCCCTCGTCGATCGTTGGGACCGGAAGCGGGTGATGTCGCTCGGGGCGCTGTCGCTGGCCACGCTGCTCCTGCTGTCGCTGCCCCTGGCGCGGGACGTATCGGTGGTCACCCTGTACGCGATCATCGTCGTGCAGGCGATCATCATGGCCTTTTACGCCCCGGCGGAGAATGCGCTGTTGCCCAACCTCGTGCGGGAGGACGACCTGGCGCCCGCCAATGCGTTTAACGCCATGAACAACAACCTGGGGAACATTGTCGGCCCGTCGGTGGGCGCGTTCCTGTTCGTGCAGGTCGGATTTACCGCCACCTTGGCCACCTGCGCGTTGCTCTTCCTCGCCGGGTGGGCGGTGATCGCGGGGCTGCCCGTTCCGGGCAGGATCGTGAGTGAAAGTGCATCGCCGCCCATCGCCCGGACGCGCGGGATCGGGGCGATACTTGCGTCGGTAGGGCGCGACATCCGAGTTGGCATTCACGCCGTCCGCTCCAGACCAGTGCTGCTGGTCGCGGTGGCGGCGTTCGGGCTCTACACTCTCGCCGACGTCCCGCTGACCGCAGTGCTGCCCGTGTTCGTCGGCGACTCGCTGGGCGTCGGCCCCGCGGCATTCGGCACGATGATGACCATCCGCGGCATCACCGGGCTGTTGGGGGGTCTGGCAGTCGCGGCGGTGAGCCGAAGCATCCACGAGGCGACTCTTCTCGCCGGGGGCCTGCTGCTCTACGGAGCGTGCATCGCCTCGTGGGGCATCATCAACACCTTCGCGCTGGGCCTGCTGATCACCATGCCGGTGGGATTGGCGGCCGCCGCGATCCAGACAGGCATGTACACGCTGCTGCAGCGACATTCACCTGATGCAACGCGAGGACGGGTGTTCGGGCTGGTCGGCACGGTGAACGGCACGATCATGCTCGGAGGCAGCCTCGTGGCCGGTGGCGTCGGCGAGCTGGTTGGCACACGGCCCGTGGTCATCATGTCAGGATGCCTCCAGGCGATGCCGCTGATTCTGGTTCTCTCGCGGCTCCGGCCATGGCATTGGAGACCCAAACGATGAACCGCCGAAGCGCTCGCGCTTCGGCAATGACATGACCCGCGCCATGTATCGACCGCAACAGTCCACATTCGATGGACCGGACTGGCACAAGGCCGATCCCTACGTGTTGGCGGGAAGGTCCGGCTCCTGGATCTCGACCGGCTCGTTGAAATTGGTGAACGCCACCAGCCGGATCACATCCGGTGACTCGGTACTGAGCAACGGGCCGATGATCTCGATCTCCCGCACCAGGGACATGTCGTCGACGGCGATGGTGAGCTGGACCGGCCCTTCGGCGATCTCGGTCGGCACGGCGCTCTCGCCGTCGAAGAGGTCCCCGGCGATGGACTGAAAATCGACGGCGCCGGTGACATAGCTGACGGCGGCGCCGTCGATGTCGCCCTCCCGGTCGATGGCGGCGTCCTCAATGAACTGGACCGATTCCAGAATCAACACGTCCGGGTTCAACAGCGACAGCAACGCATCGCCGGAGCCGAGCGATTGCCAGCCGCTTTCCATCTCACCCAGCGCGGGAATGTTGAGCCAGAGCTCGCCCTCAATGGAGACGGCGGTGAGGTCGAGTGACGCGAACGGGATCGCCACCGTCACGGTCGTCTCGAAATCGGTCGGGCGGCGCACGACGCCGGACACTTCCTCAAGCGCGAACCCTTCCAGGATCGTCGTTTCGCCTCGAGCGGTGACGACCGTGAAGGCGAATGTCTCCAGCTCGGTCATCGCCGTGGCGGCGTCGATCAGCAGGGCGACCGCATCGTCGTCACCGGTGGGTTGGGCGGCGGGTGTCGCATCCTGGCCAGAAGCGATACTGAGTCGTCCGCCGCACAACACCAACGCGGCGGTCCCTGCTACGGCGGCACGGCGGTTCATGCTCCATTGGTTGAGTGGCACGATTCCGGGCATTTCGGACTCCTTGATCACGAGCATTCTGATCGGCATGGTTGCTGTTGTAGCACGGTATCCATCCTGGTGTTTGACGCCATCATGCGTTGTTGGGATCACGCGCATGCGTACAGGATGTCACAGTTCTGCGAACGACGCTGATTGGTTTTCATACTCTTGCAAGAGTGGCTATAGCGTCGTGGCCGATCCTGAACTCCGGTATCGGCCCGGATTAGCCGTATTGTCTCAATGGCAGACACAGGGTCTGCCGCTACGGATAAACGCAGCGACGGGCTCTTCAGCATCAGCGCTCACTTGTCCAGCAGCGCAACCATCTCGGTCGCGAATTTTTCAGGCCAAAGCTGACCGGTTCGCGAGGCGATGCTCGCGCAAACTTCGGCGCCAAGCTCGGCGCTGGCACGCAAGGCTGGAGCGAGCGATTCGGCGTCTGGAGTCGGGATGCAGCGGTGGAGCTGGGCGAGGCGCTCGGGCGAGACGGCGCGCTCGATTCCGTCGGCGGCGTCCGAGGCGGTCCAGCGGTCGGTCGCGCCCGATTCGAGCCGCAACAGCGCGCAGAGATTGCCGGTGACGATAAAGGTCAGGTTCCA
>JACCVC010000066.1 GCA_013698305.1 Chloroflexia bacterium | reverse complement strand
TGATTCCCGGTGAAACAAAGGAGAGCGTGACCGCGGAGATCGTCGCCATGCTGGATGCGGTCGCGGCGGACGATCCGGATTTCCGGTACGAGATCGAGGTCGACCCGGAGGGCGGCTTCATCCCCGCCAACATCACCGACGAGAACTCGCCGCTAGTGCAGGCGTTCCAACGGGGAGTGCGGGCGGTGACCGGCAAGGAGCCGGAGTTCTTCGTGCAGTGGGCGGGGGCAACCGACGGGCGATTCTACCGTGCCGCCGGGATCGACACCGTCGGGATGGGGCCGTCCGGCGAGAACGCGCACGGCGCCAACGAGGCGGTGTTCATCGACGACCTGTTCACGCAGGGGAAGATCTACGCGCAGACGATCTCAGAACTGTTGAAGGCACGGTAGACACAGCTCATCGTGATCTTGGTGGCGTGGTGACTCAGGGCCATTGAAGCGAGTCTGGCCATTGTTGGTGAACTCTACGATGGCCCAATCAGTTGGCCGGCACCCACCTGTCCAGCCAGGCGCAGATGCGCTCCATCAGGTCGAGCTGGTGGGCGCGTTCGCGGATGGAGTGCCCCTCGCGCGGGTAGCGGACGAATCGGACCGGGACGCCGCTGACCTGTAATGCGCGATAGAACTCCTGGCCCTGGGTGGGGTGGACGCGGTCGTCGGTGTCGCCGTGGAGAATCAACGTCGGCGTCGTCACCTCCGAGGCGAGGCGGATCGGGGTGCCGCGGGCGTAGTAGTCCCAGGTCGCGGCGTCATACGGGTGGCCCGGATAGAGCAGCCGGTTGTACTCGGCGATGTCGCCCGCGCCGTGATCGGAGGTGAGGTTGGCGACGCCCGCGCCCGTCACCCCCGCCCGGAACCGGCGAGTCTGGGTGATGGTGCGGGCGGTGAGGTAGCCGCCCCAACTCCAGCCGCCGATGGCGAGACGGTCCGGGTCGGCGATGCCGCGCTCGACCATCGCCTCAGCGGCGGCGATGAGGTCCTTGCTCTCGCCGTTGCCGACGTCGTCCTGGAGCAGCTTCTCAAAGGCTGAGCCATAGCCAGTGCTGCCACGTGGGTTGGGCAGCAGCACCGCCCAGCCACGGCTCGCCAGCATCTGCGCCCAGTCGTGCCAGCTGAGGCTTGCGGCGTCTTCCCATTGCCAGGCTGGGCCACCGTGAATCTCGACAAACAGCGGCAGTGGCGTGTCGGTCGGAACGTCCTTCGGGCGAACGAGCGTGCCCTCGATCTCGACGCCGTCGAAGCTCTGCCAGCGAACCGTTTCGCCGCGTGCCAGCATGCCGTCGAACTCGTCGCCGAAGCTGGTCAGCTTGCTGGCGTCTCCATTCGGCTCGATCGACCAGACGTTGTGCGGAACGTCTGAGGCGGACCAGACGAAGGCGGTGCGTCCGTCCCTTGACGCAGAGATGCCTTCGGCGATCGAGCCACGGTTCTCGAAGGCGGCGGGCGCAATCGCCTCTCGTTCGCCGGTGCTGGCGGACACCCGGAAGAGTCGACCGTGTGTGCCCTCGACGATGAGCGCGATCAGTTGAGAGGGGTCGGTGGGATCGGCGATGAGATCCTGCACCGCGCCCCGGAGGTCGGGCAGTAGTTGCCGTCGTTGACCCCCATCACATGGAACCGTCCAAATCGACGGCGTCGGGTCGGCGCGGTGGTCGTTGGCGATCACGGCGACGACGCGCTCGCCGTCGACGTTGCGCACCACCGGCGAGCCGGGCGACATCAGAAAGGTGGCCAGCGTAGTGGCAAGTCCGCCGGAGACGGGAAGGCGGATCAGATCGGTCGGGCCGAACAGCGAGTTGATCGTGGGCAGCGGGGTGGTGACGGCGATCAGTTGCTCGCCATCGGGCGACCAGCAATAGTCGTGCACGCTGCGGGCACCAGTCGTAAGGCAGCGTGCCTTGCCAGATTCCGGATCGATCACCCAGAGGCGCTGATGGTGAACGTCCTCCTCGAAGACGACGTGATCCCGCTTGTCCTCCTTCCGCTTCACCTCGCCTTCGGTGTCGGGATCGACCATCAGGTAGGCGATCAGGCCGCCGTCTGGCGACCAGAGTGGGGCGGAGA
>JACCVC010000059.1 GCA_013698305.1 Chloroflexia bacterium | reverse complement strand
CGCTCGCCGAAAAGGTAGGCGCGAAGCGGGACGTTGATCTGCATGAGCTCGAGAACGACTACGTCGAGACCAAGGCCAAAATTCAGGAGGTCATGGGCGCCGCCGCCGAAAAGCGGATGACGTTCCGCCGCAAGGTCGTCGTCAAGAAGGGCGAGGCCGTCAACGACGACCGCCTGCTCAAGCTGGACTCCGTCTACGACAAGCTCCGCACCGACATCATCGACGAGGCGGAACACCAGATCTCGGGTGGGGACATGCTCTCCAGCGCCGAGCGTGATTTTCTCTCACAGGATGCCGACGAAGTGGTTCGCAAGATCGAAAAGGACCTCGACGAGCAGCTCACGGCCGAGACGACCGATCGCGATGAGACGATCAAGCAGCTCAACGATCTGCGCGAGCGGCAGGTGCTGACAGAGACCGACTTCCGGTCGTTGCAGGAAGTCGTGCCGCCGGGCGTGTTCGAGGCTGGCATGGGCGCGGAAGCGGTCTACAGCTACGTGTCACGCAAGGTCGACCTGGATCAACTGGCGGTCGAACTGCGCAACGAGATGCAGGCGGTGTCCGATGTGCGCCGGAAAAAGGCGACCAAGCGGCTCCGCGTGATCGAGGCGCTTCGCAAGAGCGGCAACAAGCCACACTGGATGATCTTCACGGCGCTGCCAGTGATTCCGCCAGAACTGCGCCCGATGGTTCAACTCGATGGTGGCCGGTTCGCGACCTCGGATCTCAATGATCTCTACCGTCGCGTGATCAACCGGAACAACCGGCTCAAGCGATTGCTGGAACTCGGAGCGCCCGAGATCATCGTGCGCAACGAGAAGCGGATGCTCCAGGAAGCCGTCGACGCGCTGATCGACAACGGTCGGCGTGGCCGGGCGGTATCCGGATCGAGCAAGCACAAGCTTAAGAGCCTGAGCGACATGCTCAAGGGCAAGCAGGGGCGGTTCCGCCAGAACCTGCTCGGCAAGCGAGTCGACTACTCGGGCCGTTCCGTGATCGTGGTGGGGCCGAACCTGGCCTTGGACGAATGCGGACTGCCGAAGCGAATGGCGCTTGAACTGTTCAAGCCGTTCGTGATGCGGCGGCTGGTGGAGCGAGAGCTCGCCCACAACATCAAGGCGGCGAAGCGCTACGTCGAGCGCGTCCACCCGGACGTGTGGGACGTGCTGGAAGACGTGATCAAGGACTACGTCGTGCTGCTCAACCGAGCGCCGACACTTCACCGGCTGGGTATCCAGGCGTTCCGCCCGCAGCTCATCGAAGGGTCGGCGATTCAGCTGCACCCGATGGTGACGACGGCGTTCAACGCGGACTTCGACGGTGACCAGATGGCGGTCCACGTGCCACTATCCAAGTCGGCGCAGGACGAGGCGCGGGCGCGGATGTTGTCGATCAACAATCTGCTGTCTCCGTCCAACGGCGAGCCGATCGTGTCGCCGACTCAGGACATCGTGCTGGGCGTGTACTACATGACCAGCGAGCGCATCCATGAGCTCGATGTCGAGAACGGCACGGTGCCGAGAGGCTACGGCAAGGTCTTCTCCTCACTGGAGGAGGTGAAGCTCGCCTATGACTCCGGGATGGTGGACATTCAGGCGGTGATCAGCGTTCGCACGGACCGCGATGGCGGCGAGATGAAGCGCATCCCGACCACGGTCGGACGGGCGATCTTCAACCAGATCCTGCCGGAGTCGCTGGGCAACTACTACAACGAGACGATGGGGCGGAAGCAGCTTCGCGGCGTGGTCGCGGACTGCTATCGCACCTATCAGGATCCGCATGAGACGGCGAAGATCGTCAACGATATCAAGAAGCTTGGCTTCGAGATGTCGACCAAGGGTGGTATCAGTATCGCCCTGTCAGACGTAACGCAGTCGGAGACCAAGAAGGCGCTGGTGGACACGGCCCAGGAGCAGGCCGACGCGGTGGAACGTCAGTACCGACGTGGTCTGGTCACGGAACCGGAGCGACTTCGCGAGCTCGAGGTGATCTGGAACCAGGCGCGGGACACGCTTACCACCGACGTGGAAGCGCGGCTCAAGGGCCAGAACTCGGTTTACATGATGGCCGACTCCGGCGCGAAGGGAAACATGAACCAGATCAGCCAGATGGCTGGTATGCGCGGGCTGGTGCTCGATCCGCAAGGCAAGATCATCGACATCCCGATCAAGTCCAACTTCCGGGAAGGGCTGACGGTACTCGAGTACTTCCTGTCGACGCACGGCGCCCGCAAGGGATTGGCGGATACGGCGCTTCGAACCGCTGACTCGGGGTACCTGACCCGACGACTGGTCGACGTTGCTCAGGACGTCATCGTCACGCTGGTAGACTGCGGCACGGAACAGGGCGTGATTGCTCCACGATTCGACAACGAAGGCAAGGAGCTCGGAGCGGAAGAGTTCCGGGCGCGGATCGCGGGCCGGCTTGCGGCGCTCGATGTGGTCCACCCGGAGACGGGCGAGATCATCGTGCGTCGCAACCAGGAGATCAGCGAGCGCGCCGTCGGCGAGGACGGCGAGGTTCGGGACCATGTGTCCGAGATTCTCGACTCCACAATCGACCGGGTTCAGATCCGGTCGGCGATGACCTGTGCCGCACCGCATGGCATTTGCCAGATGTGCTACGGGCGCAACCTCGCGACCGGCAAGCTGGTGGAGCGTGGCGAGGCGGTCGGCATCATCGCCGCACAATCGATCGGTGAGCCGGGCACGCAGCTGACCATGCGGACGTTCCACTCCGGTGGCGTGGCTCGGGCGGACATCACGACCGGTTTGCCGCGTGTCGAGGAGTTGTTCGAGGGACGTGAGCCCAAGGGCGCGGCCCTGCTGGCGACACGCGCCGGCAAGGTGTCGATCGAGGACGAGGATCAGGAGCGCGTGCTCCGGATCCGCTCGTTCGAGCAGCACAGCTGGCACGAGAGGCTTGCTGAAGGCTACGAGACGATCATCACCGAGGGCATCGAGGTCACCAAGGACAAGACCGTGATCGCGCATGGCCCGAACGGTGAAGAGCTGTTCGCGGGCATGAACGGCACGTACTTCCTTGATGACCGCACGGTCTTCGTCCGGTCGGAATCGGAAGAGGTCGATGAATTCCGGATCAACTACGACGATCAGATC
>JACCVC010000037.1 GCA_013698305.1 Chloroflexia bacterium | reverse complement strand
GGCAGCCGCTGACCGATCTTGGAGAAGTCCACCCGGTAAGACCGTGGGTCGGGGCCGGTCTCGCTGGTCACGACGATCTGCGAGCCGGGGACGGTGTCGGCCACCGTCTGGGCGATCTCGAGCACCTGGTAGTTCTCCGATGCCGCGCCAACGTTGAGGGCCTGGTCGTGCACGGCCTCTTTCGGCGCCTCCAGCGCGGCCAGGAAAGCCCGCGAGATGTCCTCGATGTGGACCATCGGGCGCCACGGTGTGCCGTCGCTGAGGACCAGCACCCGGCCGGTGAGCATGGCGACGGCGATCAGGTCGTTGAGCACGATGTCGCAGCGCAGCCGCGGGGACCAGCCGTAGGCGGTCGCGTTGCGCATGTACACGGGGCTGAACGCGTCGTCGGCCAGGTCACGCAGATCGGCCTCGACCAGCACCTTGGACTCCGCGTACGGCGTCACCGGCGTCATCGGGGCGGTCTCGTCAAGCACCGAGTCGATGTCGGAAGCGCCGTAGATGCTGCACGACGAGGAGTACAGGAAGCGCGTTACCCCCGCCACCTTGGCGGCTTTCGCCAACCGCACGGACGCCGCGTGGTTGATGTCGTAGGTGTGTTGCGGTTCCAGGTTGCCCAGCGGGTCATTGGACAGCGCCGCGAGGTGGACCACCGCGTCGAAGCCGTTCAAGTCCTCGGGGACGACGTCGCGCAGATCGCGCCGCAGGCTGTCGACCCCAGCCGGCTCAGGACCGTGCAGGCACTCCGAGAACAAGAAGTTGTCCAGGCCAACGACGTCGTGACCCGCCTGCTGGAAGAACGGCGCCATGACGCTGCCGATGTATCCGTTGTGCCCCGTGATAAGCACCCGCATAGCTCTATTGCCTCCCCGTAATCATGCGCCGCGGCCGAGCCTAGCCCGTGCCGCCGCGCGCTTCCCCCGTAAGCCACCCGCCGGCGTGTGTTGCTGGTGGCACTGTCTGTATGACGTTACGTGATGCTGGGCGTGATCGCAATCCTGTTGGTCCGGTGGCTTGTCAGCCCGTCTCTCCCGCTATCCGCCGCAGGTACATCCGGTCGATCAGCGGCCGAGCCGGGATCGCGGCGTCGTACAACAACTTGAGCCAGTGCCGATTGTCGGGCACCCAGCGCAGCAGCGCCAAGTAGCAGTTTCGCCGTTCCCGGCCGCTCAGCGGTGCACGACGAATGGCGCGGGCGAGGTTGCGGAACATCCGCCAGTACGGAAAGCGGAAGATTCCGACCATCTTCGGATCCCACCAGGCCATCGATTGGTGGCCGACACCGGCGATGTGCGCCGACTGCAGAGGGTGCTCCCGATGCAGGTACAGCGGCTGATCGACCTCGAAGAACGGTCCGTGCAGTAGCAACTCGGCAAGCCACACCTTGTCCGCCGAGGGGGTACTGGCCATCAGCCCGGTCTGACGCACGACTGCGGACCGCATGACCCCGAAGAGGGCGAACGGCTCCTCGTAGAAGTCCAGGGCATCCCAGCAGCGTTCTGCCACATCAGCGGAGCACATCCTCGGCCGTGACGGCCGCTCCCGAAGGATGTCGTCGCTGGGATCGATGTCCACCGTCTGTGGAAAGGCGCACACCACATCGGGACGATCGTCGAGCACCCGCACGCATTGTTCGAGGAACTCGGGATGGCAGATGTCGTCATGATTGGCGATTTTGAAGTACTCACCACGCGATAGCTCGAACACCCTGGTGTTGTTCGGCCCTCCGCCGAGGTTGACGCGATTGCGCACGTAGCGGATTCGATTGTCCTGCTCGGCGTACTTCCTGCAAATCGCTTCAGTGTCGTCGGTTGACGCATTGTCACAGATCAGCAATTCGAAGTCGGTGAACGTCTGGGCGAGAAGGGATTCGATCGCCTGTCGGATGTAGTTTGAGCCGTTGTACACCGGCATACCAACCCCGACGCGCGGCTCGACCGCGGTGTTCCTACCTTGCATGGCAACCTCCTCGGTGCCGTAGGCATACACTCAGCAACTGGTGACACCGACTCACCGATTCATCTCCCAGATGCTCTTACGTTCAGACGCCGTGATGTGAGCGGTCACATGCTCGGCGATGAGGCGGCCGATCTCAAGCGACGCAGTAGCCGCCGGTGAAGGGGCGTTGACCACATGCACCGCACGCGGTGTCTGGGTGATGGCGAAGTCGTCGACCAAGGTACCGTCAGACTGCAAGGCCTGGGCACGGACGCCCGCCTCGGACCGGACCAGGTCAGCGACGCGTACTTCCGGCACCAGCCGTTGCAGGGCTCGGACGAAGGCAGCCTTGCTG
>JACCVC010000013.1 GCA_013698305.1 Chloroflexia bacterium | reverse complement strand
CCAACACCTCGCCCAGCACGCCGAGCAACTCATCGACCTGCTCCTGTTGCCAGATCATCGGCGGCAACAGGCGGATCACCAGGTTGCCCGCCATCAACGCGAGCACGCCCCTGTTCTGCAGTGCCTTGAGCGTCGGTGTTGCCCGCGACTTCAGCTCAATCCCGATCATGAAACCGGAGCCTCGCACCGCCCGGACCTTCGAGCTGCCCATCACCTCGATTCCGGTCCTGATCGACTCGCCGAGCGTCCTCGCATTCTCGTAAAGCCCGTCTTCTTCGAGGATCCTCAGCGTCTCGGTCCCAACCCGACAGGCCAGCGGGTTGCCGCCGAAGGTCGACCCGTGAGCGCCACCCGGCATCGCCTCGCTGATTGTCTCGGTCACCAGCGTCACCCCGATCGGAAAGCCGTTGGCGATGGCCTTGGCGGTGGCGATGATGTCCGGCGTCACCCCCGCCTCGACCGTCATGAACGGCACGCCGGTCCGGATCGCGGACTGCACCTCGTCGGCGATCAGCAGCGCGCCCTTCGCCTGCGTCACCTCGCGGGCCCGTTGCAGGAACTCCGCGTCGGCCAAATGAATCCCGCCCTCGCCCTGCAACGGCTCCAGGATCACCGCGGCGGTCCCGTCATCAACCGCCGCTTCCAGCGCGTCGGCGTCGTTGAACGCGACATGCTGGGCGGGAATCGCCATCGGCATGAATGGCTCGCGATACTTCTTGTCCGCCGTCGCCGACAACGCGCCGAAAGAGCGCCCGTGGTAGCCACGCCGCGCCGCCACGATCTTCTCGCGACCGGTCGCCGCCCGCGCGAACTTCAGCGCCGCCTCAATCGCCTCGGTACCCGAATTGCTGAGAAACGTTTTCTTCACGCCCTCCGGCGCGATTGTGTCGAGCGTCTCCAGAAAGACAGACCGGGCGTCATTGCCGAAGCTTTGGTGGGTGGTGGTCAGTGTTTGCGCCTGCTCGATCAGTGCCTGCGTGTAGCGAGGATGCGCGTGACCGAGGATCGCGACGCCGTAATTGCTCATCGCGTCGAGGTAGCGCTTGCCGTCGTTGTCGTACAGGTAGGCGCCCTCGCCCCGCACCAGCACGATGTCCCGCTTTGCGTAGAGCGGAATCTGGTGGTCCCTGTCGAGGACCATCAGCTCATCGCTCGTTCGGTGCGTCATCTCGGTCGGCATGTTGGTCGTCCCTCTCCATCCATACGTAGCGGCAGACCCTGTGTCTGCCATTGTGATAATGAGGCCAAACCGGGCCGACACGGGGTGGGCCACTACGTTTGGCTTCCCGATATTTCGACTACTTGTCTTCAGTAATCGCATCCTCGATCTGTCGCAAGGTCTCCGGCAATTCACCCAGCCGGTCGATCTTCCAGCGGACATCGGCGCTCTCCGGCCAGCCCGCTTGAATGCAACCCCACGGTCCCCGCCGGATGTGAATCGCCTGGATGCCGAACTCGATCGCCGGCAGCACATCGTTGTCGAGGCGGTCACCTACCAGCACAATCTGATCCGCTGGCAACGCCAATTCCTGACACAATCGCTCGAAAAAGGCTGGCTCAGGCTTCGGCGCACCCCACAGCGCGGCGGTTCCGATAACATCCACCCCGAGGTCGAGCGCCTCGATCTGTTCCGCCACTCCCTCGCCCTGGTTCCCGGCGATGGCGATACGATATCGCTCCGACCGCAACTGCTTGAGCGTCTGCACCACATCCGGGTAGAGATCTGCTCGCTCGACCCGATAGCCAACCATATTGGTATCCACCGATTCGGTCTGGAGGTAGCCGAAGATGCTGCGATGACTCTCCCGCCGCTCGATCAGGCCGCCCAACGTGCCGGCCAGCGTGAACTCCGGCACGCCGGCATACCGCGCAACCTCGCACCAGAACCGGGTTTCGTCGATTAGTGTCTCCCCGACATCGAAGCAGACCGCCCGGATATGCCGCTCGCTCATACCGTTGCCACTTCCGTTTCCTTGCGAATCACCGTGCCGTCTCCCGCCAGTGCCCGCGTGACGGGCTGATCGACCCTGGCGTCAGCGAAGACAACCTGCCCAACACCGCGCTCGACCGCCTTGACTGCCTGCTCGACCTTGACGACCATCCGACCCTCGGCCGCGGCGAGCGCCTGCTCCGGGTTGCCGGCGTCGATCGACCGGATCAGCGTCGACTCATCGTGCCGATCCGCCAGCAGACCTGGCGTGTCGGAAAAGAAGAGCAGGCCGTCTGCCTCTAGGCTCTCCGCCAGCTTCTGGGCGAGCTTGTCACCATCGACGTTGATCGGCACGCCCTCGTGGGAGAGAGCAGGTGGAGAGACGAGCGTCACGAACCCGGCGGCCATCAGGGTCCGGACCAGCGTGGTGTCGATGGTTTCGATGGTGCCGGCATGGTCATTGCGGAAGACACGATTGCGACCGTCGATCTCGCCGCGGATCACCGGCTTGCGATGCCCGACCGCGATGCCACCGTCCATGGCGCTGAGCCCGACGGCGTTGACTCCAGCATGACGCATCGCCGCGACCAGGCGCTTGTTGACCTTACCGCAGTAGGCCATCAGCATCGCATCCATCGTCGCCTCATCGACATAGCGCGACACCCGACCGGTCGACGACGTCACGACCTGGGGCGGCATCTCGAGCCGCTCCGAGAGCCTGCTGAGCTCGGCATTGCCGCCGTGGACGACGACGACCGGTTCGGTCGTCGTCGCGATGTCCGCCGCAAATCTCGCGAACGCCTCCGCCCCAATCGCAGCCCCGCCCCCGATCTTGATTACCAGCATGTTTCCCGCCCCATTTGAGTTACGTTATTACGTAAGGTCAGACCCTGTGTCTGCCCGGTCCCTTATGTGCCAACGTCGATAGATTGCCTACTGAGAACGCGATCATCTGTAGCGCCGACCCTGTGCCGGCAAAATCTTGAACCAACCCAGCATAGCCTCGAACGAGACGCCCACGATGGCGCCAGTCGACGAGACGGTCACCTTCGAACATTCGCCGACATAGGGTCGGCGCTACGCATTTGCCATCCCTGCGGTCGTTTCTCGCGGCAGAAATGCGTCCAACCTCGACATCACACCTCCCATCGCCCGGATTGATCCCGCAATATCACCAGAGATGTCCATGCTATGGTCAGCGCCCTTAACGACCACAACTTCAACGTTGCCTGAATCGCTCAAACCGCCTGCATACGCCTCATCATAGGCGAAATCTTCGGTCCCGATGGCAACGAAGGTCTGTCCCGGATGCTGCTCGATATACTCACGCACTTCCGACTCGCCAATTAGCGGGGTCAGCCAGACGTTCCAGACATCCATCTTCGGCTCTTGTGACAGTATGTGGACCATCGCGCGGGTACCCAGCGACTTCCCGATCAAAGCAACTGTCTCATAATCCCGCTGTTGAAGTCCCACCATGAAGGCGGCTTCAACGTCTGAATAGATTTGCTGCTTGCGCTCCTCAAGGCGCTTCCTTCGTAAATCGAGACTTTCTTCATACTCCAGCGAGCGATAGTCGTAGTCTACGCGGAGGACATCCCAGCCTCGTTCCAGGCAAATCCACTCCGCATAGTAGAAAAGTGGCATGTCAGTGGTGTAGCCCTGTCCCGGCAGGAGAACTGCCAGCGTCGTCGTCGCATCGACTTGACGCAGAAACTGGTTCGGCACCTGTTGGTCACGGTAGCCATCAATGGTCAGCCTGGTAAATTCGACGTTCACTTCCGTTCTCCGGCTCGTACCAACACCAGCGGACCGACACGAGGTCGATCCCTACGTAATGAGGTGCTCTAGATCGGGTGCAGGCCGGGGAAATCGATGGCGGTGGTCTCGTCATAGCCCATCCGGATGTTGAACGCCTGCACCGCCTGACCTGACGCGCCCTTCATCAGGTTGTCGGTTGCGGCCATCACCACCACCCGATTGGAGTGTGGATCGCGCTCGAAGCCGACGTCGCACCAGTTGCTGCCTGAGAGCAGCTTCGGCTCCGGGTAGCGATGCACGCCAGCGTTCTCCTTGACGATCCGCATGAACGGCTCGTCCTTGTACGCGGCCCGGTAGATTTTCCACAGATCCTTGTCCTGCGTGGGCTCTTTCAGGAAGACGTGCGACGTTGCCAGGATACCCCGGACCGCCTCGATCGCCGTCGCCGAGAAGGCGACCCTGGGAGCACAACCCCCGAAGGTCAGCTCCTGGATGATCTCGGCGGAGTGCCGGTGTCCTGTCGGCTTGAACGACCGCATCGCCCCGCTCCGCTCGGAGTGATGCGACCCCAGATTGGGCGACCCTCCCGATCCCGACGACCCTGTCTTCACGTCGGCGATCACCGGCATCTCCAGATCGGCCAATCCGGCCTGAAACAGTGGGTAGAGGCCGAGGATCGTCGTGGTCGACATGCAACCGGGACTGGCGATCCAGTCCGCTGTGCGAATCTCCTCCCTATGCAACTCCGGCGAGCCGTAGACGAACCTGCCGAGCGCCTCCAGGTCGTTGTGCTCGTGGCTGTACCACATCGGGTAATCGTCTGGATTGTTCAGCCGGAAGTCCGAGCTGAGGTCGATGATAATCGGCGCCTTCTCGCGCACCTCAGCGAGCTTGCCCATCGAGATGCCGTGCGGCAGCGCCATGAACACCACGTCGCACTGCTCCAGCGCCTCGCTCTTCACGAACTTGAGATCGGTGACCTTGCGCAGGTTGGGATGGACCATCCGCACGAACTTGCCCGCGAACCGCTCCGACGTGACCTGCCTGATCGTCACCTCCGGGTGGGCGAGCAGCAGTCGCACCAACTCGCCCCCGGCGTATCCCGATCCACCGATAACTGAAACCTCGACCATGTTTGTGTTCCCCAACAATCGTTATTCGTGGGGGCCGACCTTGTGTCGGCCCAGCGTGCGCGTTCAGTCCGCCACAGCCTCCAGCTTTCCCATCCGTGCCTCATTCGCAACCCGCAAGGTGTAATCGATGATCCTCGCCGGGATGTCGATGCCGGTCGTGTCGATGCTGTTGCGGAACTCCATCGTGTAGTTCACCTCGTTGACCTGCAAGCCGGTCGGCGTCTCGAACAGGTCGACCGCCACCACCCCGCCGCCAACAGCCCTCGCCGCCTGCCGCGAGATCTCGTCCAGCTCCGGCGTAACCGGGCAGTTGCTCGCCCTGGCGCCACGGGCGGTGTTAATGATCCAGTGTGGCGAGTCGCGATAGATCGCGCAGATCGTCTCGTCGTCGATCACGAAGGAGCGAATGTCCCGCCCTTCCTTCTCGACATACTCCTGAATATAGAACGCACCGTGATGGAATGAACCCAACGTCACCTTGTGTTCCAGCAGCGCCTCGGCGGCATCACGGTCGTTGACCTTGGACAGCAACCGTCCCCACGAGCCAATCGCCGGCTTCAGCACCACCGGGTAACCAAGCTCCCCGATCGCCTCCAGCGCCGATTCGGGCGTAAATGCGATCCGGGTTCTCGGCACCGGCACGCCAGCCTTGACCAGCGCCGCGGACGTCAGCAGCTTGTCGCCGCAGACATTCGCGACCTCGAAGGTGTTGACAGTGGCAACGCCCCAGTCGTTGAGGATGCGCAGGGTGTACTCCGCCCGGAGGTGGTTGATCGCCCGCTCCAGCACGACGTCGCAGCCGGTGATCGGATCGTGCAGGTCCAGGATCAGCTGCCGGTCGTCGAACCGAACCACCTCGACGTTGTCACGTCGGGCCAGCTCAGCCAGCAACAGCTTCTCCTCGACCCGCACCCGTGACAGCAATACGCCAACGACAAGGGGGGCACCGTCAATTCGTAAACTCATTCTGCTGGTTCCTCTTTCGGCGAACTACTTCGTGACGTTACAATCCCAACCCTAAACCGCTATTTCTGCCACGTCCTTCGCCTCGCGGGCGATACGCACCGCCTCCTCGACGATCTCGCCGGCGATGTCCCGATTGGTCGTGGTCATCAGACCCTTGAACTCGCCGCCGGTGTTGATCTCGATCACCTTGAGCCCCTGATCGGTCTCGATCAGGTCGACCCCGGCCAGCCGCGCCCCGACAGCATCGCAGGCCCGCAGCGCCAGCTCCTCAATCTCCAGCGTCACCTCGCACGGCACCGACACCGCCCCCTTGGCGGCGTTGGTGATCCAGTGCTCCGACATCCGGTAGGACGCCGCCACGATCTCCCGCCCGATCACGTAGGCGCGGATATCTCGGCCCGGTTTCTCGATGAACTCCTGCACGTAAAAGATCTCGTGGTGAAACGAGCCGTGCTCGGCCTTCTGGGCGATGATCGCCCGCGCCTGCTCGGGACCGTTGACCTTGGCCAGCAATCGTCCCCACGAGCCCGTAACGGGCTTCAGCACGGCGGGGTATCCCAGCGCCTCGCACGCCTCGATCGCGGCGTTGGCGGAGTAGGCGACGAAGGTGCGTGGCGACGGAATCCCCGCCGCCTCCAGCACCATGCTCGCCCGCGCCTTGTCATCGCAGATCGTGACCGCCGCCGCCGAGTTGAGCGTCGGGATGCCCCACCGCGCCATTGCGTGCAGCGTGTATCCGGCGCGGGAATGGACAACGCTCCTGTCCAGCAGCACATCGATGTCGACGCCGCTCTCCCGCGCTGTCGATGCCGACAGGTTCAGCACCAGGTCCCGATCGAACAGCGGCACGACATCAATGCCTCGCGCTCGCGCCGCCGCCAGAATCAGCTTTTCCTCCTGCCGCAGGTAGGAGACCAGGATGCCGAGTTTTAATGGCGTGAACGACAAGCTCATGCGACACGCTCCTTCCGGCTTGAAAGCGCGACCAGTACGTCCCGCAACACCGCCACGGCGAGCAGGTACTCGGCCAGCTCGATGCGCTCGTCAGGTGTGTGGTCCAATGACGAATCGCCGGGACCATAGGCGACGATCGGGCACGACCACGTCGGCCCCACCACGTTCATGTCCGAGGTGCCGAGCTTGACCTTGAACGCCGGCGTGCCCCCTGCCCCGCGGATGCCCCGTAGGAAAGGTGGGATGAGGGCCGACCGCTTGGTTGTCCGGTACCCCTCCTGAATGCCGTCGATCTGGACATCGGCTCCACCCGCGAGTTGCTGGATGCGCCGCAACAGCCGCTGGACATCGATCCCCGGTGGCAGCCGCAACCCGACCGACATCGTCGCCTCGTCGATAAGCCCGTCGCCTACGGTGTTGAACGACCGAAGCGAGTGTCCAATCGACCCGAAGGTGTTAGTGGCATCGGTGTTCCAGACATCGAGCTCAGCCAGCAATGCGTTCCAGAATTGCACGGCGATCTCGGCGACCGACTCACCCGGACCTGCGGTGTGACGCGTCGACTGCCGCAACCGGTAGATCAGCGACATCGTGCCGCGATAGCCGAGGCAGACCGCGTCCCAACCGCTCGGTTCACCGATGACGCAGAAGTCCGGCGCATTCCACGCCGCGACCTCGTTCGCGCCCGGCGACCCGATCACCTCTTCGCCGACGGCGCCAACGACCGTAACCCGGCATTGGAGGCGCTCGGCGGCGGCAGAGGCGGCGGCAACAAACGTCGCCAGCGGACCCTTGGCATCGACCGAGCCGCGCCCCCACAGCACGCCGTCTTCTATGCGCACCGGTATCCGACCCGGAACGGTGTCGATGTGCCCGAGCAGGACGATGTGCCGATCCCCCTCGCCGACGGTACCGATCGCGCTTCCAGCCTGGGAGTCCCGCAGCCGAAAGCCGCGCGACGCCATCGCCGACCGCAGAAATGACACCGCCGGGCCTTCGTGATGGGACAGGCTCTCGATCGAGACCAGACCGCGCAGCAACTCGATGTCGGCCAGCGCGCGTGATGATTCCAGATCGACCTCAGGCAGTGAGCGAGACGCCAATAACGCCATGCCTCACCTGCACTTCCCATCCGTTTTGGGCGACAGCAATCGAGACATCCGAACGGCCAAGAGCCGACACCAGCCCGCCCGTGGTGGACCGGACGACGTCGGCGATAGCGTTCCCGACGCCACGAGAGCCGGTCAGGGTGGCCTGACGGAAGTCCGCGACCGGCGCGACATCCCAGATCACAAGTTGCCCGTCGATCCGGGCGACGTCAACCGCGAGAAAGCGTGCGCCGAGCGCCTGCGCCGCCGCAACAGCCAACTCTTGTGCCTCGCCATCAACCAACGCACCTTCGACCGCAATCACCTCGCCGACGACGACATGATGCCGCCCAGTATGCTCGGCCTGGGGCGCGCCCGCCTGCAACAGCACAATCGCCTCGCCATGCGAGCCGAGCACCACCCGATGCTCGATCACCGCCTCGGCGGTGTCGTGGTCCAGCAGGGAGGTCGTTGCGCTTCCCGGCGTCTGCGGCATCAGCGTGGCCGGAAAGCCGAGCCGAGCCGCCGCTTCCATCGCCGACGCCTCGGAGAATCCGACAAACGCCTGCGGTCGTGGCAGATTCGCCTGGGCGAATGCGGTGGCGATCTCGAGCCGGGAGCCAGTCGCGGCCAGACCGGCGTCGAGCACCTCGATCCCGCTCAGCTTCAGCAGGGGCAACGTCGCGGCGGCAACGTGCCGGTTCTGGCAGCGATCGACGATCAGCCGCAACTCATGATGGCGCACCACATCATCGCCATCGTGCCGTTGGTTGCCCAGCGTCGCCCCGTCGGCGGACGCCAGGCCCGGAGGCAGGGGGGCGCTCGCGGGAGGAACGGCCATCGCCACCACACCGGCATCGGCCAAGGCGGCAATGATCTGCTTCTCTTCCACTCGCACGCGTGCACACAGCACACCGATTGCTGTCATGACACTTTCCCCTTTGCACCCCAGATGTCCGCCTGCGGCGGACCGGGCAGACCCTGTGTCTGCCCCTACGAAACGCCTTCGGCGTTTACTCGCCCCAGTCCTCGCCCTCTTCCGGCGCGAGCCCGAGCTCAACCGGATCGGCATTCAGCACTTCGAGATCTGCGCCACAATCGGGACATGGCACGATCTCGCCTTGCTCGACATTCTCAACTTCGACTTCCGCGCCACATTCTGGACATGCCACCATGATTGGAAACCTCCTGGACCAAGGCCTCTCCACCTTGTCCAATGTAAAACCTGAACGCTATCTCAGCTGACGCTCGCCAGATCGACACTCGACCCTTGACGCTCATCATGCATTACCTGCAGCAACACAGCCTTGTGCACGTGCAGCCGGTTCTCCGCCTGGTCGAAGATGATCGATTGAGGACCATCAGCGACCTCGGCCTCGACCTCCTGCCCGCGATGCAGCGGCAGGCAATGCATGAAGACCGCCAATTCCTCGGCCATCGCCATCACCTTCGCCGTCACCCGATAGGGCGCCAGCGCCATCAATTTCCCCGCGACCTCCTGCTCACCCATGCTCTCGTGGACATCGGTGTAGACCGCGTTCGCGCCCGATACGGCCACTTCGAGATCATCGGTGACAACCACCTCACCACCCGATTCAGCGGCGAGCGCCTTTGCCTGTTCGACCGCGCCCTGATCCGGCCAGAACGCCTCCGGACCGGCCATCGAGAACGATACACCGGTGGCGGCACACGCCAGCATCAATGAATGGCAGACGTTGTTGCCGTCACCGAGATAGGCGAATCGCACGCCCTGCAGAGAGCCGAACCGCTCCTTGAGCGTCATCAGGTCGCTGAGCGCCTCGATCGGATGATCGAACGACGTCAGCCCGTTGAACACCGGCACCGTCGCCCCTCTCGACAGGCCAAACAGGTCCTCGCGATCCGCCGCCCGGACGGCGATCCCGTTGACGTAGCGACTGAAGATCGCAGCTGTGTCCTCGATCGTCTCGCCTCGCTTGAGCTGCAAATCCTGGACGCCGAGGAAGATCGCCTGCCCGCCCAGCTGCTCCATCCCCGCCTGGAACGCGGTCCGGGTGCGCGAGCTCGGGTGCTGAAAAATCATCCCCAGCGTCTTGCCAGCCAGCCACGCATGCGAAATCTGCTGATGCCGCAGCCGCTTGAGCGCTATGCCAGTATCGAGGATCGCGTTGATCTCGGTGCGATCCAGATCAGTATCCCGAACGATGCTCTTTCCGAGCAGGGACGGCGTCAGTTCGACGAAGTCGGACATCGGCGCATGGGTTGTCGTCGATTCCTCCGACAGGTCAACCATCTCGTATCCTTCGTTCGCCAACGGCCGTTCCGATCAATAGTAATTTGGGTTCACGTTGCCCCGGAGGGGAGTACCTTGTCCTCCCGCGTTCCGGGTGGATTCTTCAGCCCTGCTCAGGAAAGGATCCAGGTCGGCCACTATGAATAGCAACGACCAAACCGCAAACCGGATTAGCACATCGTCTGCAACAACAACGCCTTGTGCATGTGCAGCCGGTTCTCGGCCTGGTCGAAGATGATCGACCGCGTTCCGTCCGCGACCTCGGTCGTCACTTCCTCGTCCCGATGCATCGGCAGGCAGTGCATGAACACCGCCGTGTCATCAGCCTGCGCCATGAGCGCCGCCGTGACCTTGTACGGGGCCAGCGCCACCGCCCGCGCCGCGCCATCGAGCTGCCCCATGCTGACATGGACGTCGGTATAGATGGCGTTGGCGTCCTTCACGGCCTCGGCGGGATCGTCCGTGACGGTGATTATCGCGCCCGTCGCCTTCGCCAGCCACCTGGCGTGGTTGACGACATCTTCGCTGGGTTGATAGCCGGTCGGAGCCGCCACAGCAACACTGACGCCCATCACCGCGCAGGACAGCATCAGCGAGATTGCCATGTTGTTGCCATCGCCGAGAAAGGCCAGCTTCAGACCCTTTAGCTCGCCGAAGTTTTCCTGCAAGGTCAACAGGTCAGCGTATGCCTGTAACGGATGACACTGGTCGGACAGCCCGTTCATCACCGGAATCGTCGCCGAGCTCGCCAGCGTCACCAGGTCATTGTGATCGGCGACCCGCGCCACGATCGCGTCGACATACCGGCTCAGGATCTGAGCGGTGTCGGCGATCGTCTCGCCCCGCTTCATCTGCAGGTCGTTGACACCGAGGAAGATCGCCTGACCGCCCAGTTGCGCCATTCCCGCCTCCAGCGAGACCCGCGTTCGCGTGCTGGGGTGCTGGAAGATCATTCCGAGCGTCTTGCCGGCCAGATAGGCGTGAGGCTGCCCGTTCCGCCACATTCGCTTGATGCGCGTGGCGGTGTCCAGCACCTCATGGATTTCGTCGGGCGTAAGATCGGTGTCGACCAGCACATGCCGGCCTCGTAGCCGGGTGCTGATCGTAAACGCCGGCAGCGGACCGGCCTTCTGCGCGCCGTAGACCATCGTCCGCTCCATCGCCGAGGCGTGGGGCGACTGCGGCGTGGACGGCACCGACTGCAACTCCGGCGCGGGAACAGTGGTGTCGGACTCAACTACGTTCGCGGTGACCTGTTGCTGGTTCACGGGATACCCCCTTCGCAATCGTCGTTCGATCGCTCGAAGACGCCGGTCCGGATCGAAAGTCGATCGCGAACCGAAGGGGCGAGAGACGTCACATCCCGCGGTACCACCCTTCTTGGAATCCGTTCGCCACCCGGCGTAGATTCCATCTCTCGGCTGTTTCATCCATGGGAGCCACCCATCCGGACCTACTTGCGGCGAGATTCGCCAGCTTTCTTCGGTCGGCCACTCCAGGGCGCGTTCCGCATCGTAAAAGTTCCGGGCTTTCACCATTCCCGGATCGCTTGGTGTCCGATGCGTACTGATCCCCGTCATCGCGGGCTGCCCGCTGATCGCGGACAGATGTCGGTTGTCGTCGCTACGTTGTCGTCGTCCGGCGGCATCGTGGCCGCCGTGCGGGAGAGCGGGAGAGTACATCCTGCTCGATACCGTGCCAGTGGCGGCGATAGTGGCGCATCATCGGATCGCCTCCGTTCCCGCCAGGCCAACCGCTCGCGCCCGCTGGTTGGCGACCTTCTGGCCGAGACCGAACAGCCGGATGAAACCCTCGGCATCGGCCTGATGATAGACGTCGTCCGCGCCGAACGTCGCCAGGTTCTCCTGGTAGAGGCTGTACGGCGACTTCATTCCGACCGCATCGCAACTGCCTTTATAAAGCTTGAGCCGAACGTCGCCGGTGACGACCTCCTGGCTCTTGTCGACGAACGCGTCCAGTGCGTCCTTGGCCGGCGTGAACCACTGGCCGTTGTAGACCAGATCGGCGTAGGTCTGCGCTAACTGATCCTTGAGCCGCATCGTCTGCTTGTCGAGCGTCAGTTGCTCCAGTTCCCGGTGCGCGGTGACCAGGACCGTGCCGCCCGGCGTCTCGTAGACCCCCCGGCTCTTCATCCCGACCAGCCGGTTCTCCAGCATGTTGATCCGCCCGACGCCGTGCTTGCCGCCGAGCTCGTTGAGTTGCTCAACCAACTCGACCGGACCCAGCGCCTGCCCGTCGATCGCGACCGGCCACCCTTGCTCGAAGCTGATCGTGACGTACTCGGCCTCGTCCGGCGCGTCCTCGGGGGCAACCGTCAGCGTGTAGGACTCTGCAGGTGGCTCCTCCCACGGGTCCTCGATCAGCCCGCCCTCATGCGACATGTGCCAGAGGTTTCCATCGACCGAGTAGATCTTGTTCTTCGTCGCTTCGATCTCGACGCCATGCGCGAAGCAGTAGTCGATCGCGTCTTCCCGCGACTCGATGTGCCACTGCCGCCACGGCGCGATGATCTTGAGTTCCGGCGCCAGCGACATGAACGTCAGCTCGAACCGGACCTGGTCGTTGCCCTTACCGGTGCAGCCGTGAGCAACGGCGCCCGCGCCCTCGAGCTGCGCGATCTCGACCTGTTTTTTCGCGATCAGCGGTCGCGCCATCGAGGTGCCGAGCAGGTACTTGCGCTCGTAGATCGCACCCGCCCGCATCGTCGGGAAGACGTAGTCCCGGATGAACTCTTCTTTGAGGTCGAGTACATGCGCCTTGCTCGCGCCGGTTGTGATCGCCTTGTCTTCGATCCCCGAGAGATCGTCTGGCTGGCCGACATCGGCGGCGTAGGCAATCACCTCGCAGGTATAGTTTTCCTTGAGCCAGGGGATGATGGTGGAGGTGTCGAGGCCGCCGGAATAGGCGAGGACGACCTTGCCGAGGTTCGGCTTGTCACCGTTGGCAATGTGAGATGAGCCGTTGGTTGAAAACGTGGTCATGAGGATCGTGCTCCGTTAGAAATGATGCGCGTCGTCAAGTGCAGGGGTGAATGCCCACCGACCGGCGGACAGGACTTACCTGGGACGACGAGGGAAACGCTCCGCAGCCATGGCGGGAGCGAATCGGTTGCGCATCGGGAGCAGTCGCATAATGTCGAACATCCTCATTGAGGGTTGCCACGCATCAAGAAACGGTGGCGAAAAGAACAAACAGTGACCGGGCGTCCTGGAGACACCCCACCCCGTGCTAGTGATCTTTCTCACGAACACAGTTTGAGGTTAGCGGGTTGGTTGGGCATTGTCAACAGTACGGACGCGATATTCATACTGCGATCACAATTGCGTTGTGCAAAGAAATCTGCCCTCATGGCAAGCTCTACCTGCATCGGCAGCGGCGGTCATTCGCTGTCAAGCCGATAGGAATCTCACGAACATCAACGACGATAGAGTCACCTGGGAGGCGCAAATGCTATTCGAATGATTCACGGTTGACCGCATCGACACTGGAGAAGCTACGCTGCGGGTTCGCCACGGAGGCTCCGGCCCACCGATCCTGCTCCTGCATGGGAACCCTCACACGCATGCCACCTGGCACAGGGTCGCTCCAATTCTCGCCCAACACTTCACCGTCGTAAGCTCCCACGTCCCTGAACGGACCATCCCCGGTGACGAGATAGTCGGCCTAGGCAGCGACGGCAGTTGCCAGCACCACGTCATTGCATGTTGGCTACATTGGGCGCACGGCGTCAACGATCGACGTGGCGCAGACGTTTCAACATCAGGCCGCCGCGCTGGAGTCATGGGGATTACGGGTCGACCCGAAGCGCCGGATCATCGCGACCGGCAACGGCGAAGTGCGACGCTATTGCGCGCAACGAGTCGGCCCGATCGAGTCCTGGCACCCAAGGCGGGACCCGGACTGATCGTCAACGGGCGCCACATCATCCGATGCCGCCGCGGATTGCCCTTGGGCGGGCAACGTGCGGAACACGACCGCGCCGCCGTCACTGCGGTAGGCGGGGAATGTGGTGTCAAGCAGAACATCCTTGATGGACGCCTCGTTGATCCAGTCTCCCCCCAACCGTCCTTCGTC
>JACCVC010000321.1 GCA_013698305.1 Chloroflexia bacterium | reverse complement strand
AGCGTTCGGGGATTGTTCCGGGACGTGCTGCGGGATCACGACGAGCCGACGATCCTGATCGCGCACAGCCTCGGCTCGGTGATTGCCTATGACGTCCTGCGCGAGTACCCGGACCTCGATGTGTCGGGACTGGTGACGCTGGGGTCGCCGCTGTCGATGGACTGGTTCCGGGACAGGCTGGCGAGGCCGGGCGAATCGGGCGACAAGCTGCCGGTGCCCAGGATGCTGGCGGAGTGGGTGAATGTCTATTCGGAGATGGATCCGCTGGCGCTGGGCAGTGGCGTCTCGCGGTACTTCCGGGGCGGCGGCGAAGGGGGAGGCGGGCCGATCGATCTCACCGCGGAGAACACCGGCTATCTGGACGCGCACAACCCCGATCAGTATTTACGTAGCAGCGTAACGGCGAATGTCATCATCGGCATGATCGCGCACGCCATGGTTTGGGCGGCGGAGTAAGGTCGCTATGGCGTCGATGTTCTTCGCCTGGCGCGACGACCGTCATGCCGGCTGGGCCGTATAGTCGCTCGGCGGAGGCATCCTCCCAGCTCGCCCCGGTGGAGTTGCTGGCGGCCACGGCGCCTGCGGTGAGCCCAAAATTGGTGTAGGCGTAGGTGGAGCGAAAGCTCGATTCCGGGTGCTGAAGGCGGAACCGATGCAACACCTCGTCGCGGTCGTACCCGGTGTCGTCGATCAGGTCACCGGCATGTTCGGGAAGCTCGCTGCGATGGGCGAACATGTCGCGAATCGTGATTTCGCTCGTCACCCAAGGGTCGTGCATGGCGAATTCGGGAAGGTGGTCGACGATTTTCGTGTCTCAGGTGACCGCTTCGTCGCCGACGATGCTGGCGACCACGGTTGAAGCCATTGGTTTGGACAACGAGGCCAGTTGGAAGATGGTGTCGGCGTCGATTGGGGCGTTGGTCTCGGTGCTGGCGACGCCGTAGCCGCGGATCGCCAGCACTTCACCTCCATAGACGACGGCGACGGATATGCCGGGTACGCCAGTGGTCTCCAGAGCATCGGCGACCATGGCGTCCAGCGCGCCCACCGCCTGGGCGACACGGTCAGGCATGACATCGGCTTCGGGAACGGCAGGGGTGGCGGACTGCCGGGCGTGGACGGCGAGCGTACCGTTGAGGACCCCATGCCCGCCAAGGAGACTGGCTGCCCCGGCCCGAATGGCGGCGCGGCGGGAGATAGCTCGATGGTTGGGCACAAAAGATGGCATGGAAAGAGACCTCCGTGAACACGGTTCTGTCGGCGCGTGTGGATGAGGGGCCGGACGGCAATATCGCGAGATGCCGTTAACCTTAGTACTGATTGCGATGAGGTTGCCACGTCCTGTGGACCTGGCGTTCGTGGCGTATTGACCGGCTTCGGCGGTCCGGGCAGACCCCATGTCTGCCCCTACGTAATTGCGTGTATTGCCGCGCCACCAACCAATGTCAAATGCGCTCTAAACGAAATATGGACGTTTCGCGAGCGCATGACGCGCCGTCTGGTCAGCCTTGGCGCCGAGACAGGATGCGACAACGCCCGCTTCAGCACGAGTGAGGCGGGCGTTGTCGTGATTCAATTGTGCCGATACCAGGCACCTGGCGCTATGTCGCGCGGCGACCAGTGACGAGGTTGTAGATGAGAATCGCCAGCGCCACGATCAGCAGGAGATGGATGAGATTGCCAGCCACGTCGAGCAGCAACCCGCCAAGCCAGACAACCACCACGATCACCAGAATGATCCAGAGAATACCCACGGTAAACACCTCCTAGGCACTTCCGTACCGCACCGCCGGTCGGGAGCGGGTACCAGTCCATGACGACCGCCAGTCGGGTCGCCATCGGATTATCGCTATCGCGTGATAGTAGCAGGTTTCGTATCCGGCGGGGTGGCTTGTCCGATGATGCAGCCGGTTCAGTCGCCTGGCGTCGCGACGGGACTGGCGATGTTCTGGGCTAGGAGGGTTTCGGCTTCAGCGTCGTCGGATATGTCGACCCATTGGCTGATCCTGACGTCAAGTTCTGTCCACGCCGTGCTGGGCGCGATGGGCGCGACAAACGTGTTGTGGATCGGGTTGAACGCTTCATCGTAGGCATTGAGCGTCAGGCATTGTCCACTGGGTGACGCCGACAGCGAGAGATAAGGGTCGGTGGACAGATCGATGTTGTCCGGCGCCGGGATCACGAATTGCGTGTTCACTGCCGGATCGATGACGACGAAGCCGCCCGATGCGGTCTGCGCTGTCACAATCCCGTCGTAGGCATTGGTCGGATAGAACGGCACGTCCCAAGCGTCTTCCGGAGTGGTATTGGTCATGGCGGCTGACACTCCGCCCGTCTGCATGTCCAGTGCCCGGATGGCGTAGGTATCTCCATCGCCCGGCTGGACGAAGTCGGCAACGCCATCGAGCGGACGGACGGCCTCAAGCGGTCCAGTGCGGTTGAGGTGGTAGCCGTCCAGTCCAGGCAACGGCGAGGAGAGGTCCGTCTGAAGTTGAAGCAATGCCCACCGCTCGGCCTCCTGTTCGCCGGTCCCGATGGCAAGAGACCTACTCGCGCGGTCGTACCCGACCGCCTGGATTGGCGCATCCGCCCTGTAGACCACATCGTCCTCGCCGGTCGAGGGCCGGATCAATCGCACCTCGTTGCCCGTGTACATGAGGATGGTCGGCTCGTCGTCCAGGAAGGCGATGAAGATTCCCTGGACATAGCCCCGGAAATCGTCGCTGGGCACGCCGGTGTAGTTCTCGCCAGTTGCCGTCTCGACGATTTCATTATACGAGGCGAGGTACGCGCCGCCGGGCGACACGATCGTATTGACCGAAAGCCACCCGAAGTAGGCGTCGGAGAGATCATCCGGGATGACGAGGGCGTTCGGGGAGAACCCGCTCGATTCGGTGAGGACCGCGCCAGTGATGGACTGCTCAAAGACGAGGACGAAGATCGAGCGGTCATCGGTCGACGACGACGGTCCGAAACCCAACGGCGACAGCGGACCCTGGAACAGCTCGCCGAGAATGTCGGCGGTGGTGGTCTGCTCGCCAGTGGCGGTGTCCAGCACATGCCAATTGGTCAGGGTGTCGTCGGTCGGCGCGACGTAATAGCGGCCGTTGCCGAAGACGTTGAAGTTGGCGAACCGGGTGGGCTCGATTGCCGGGAAGTCCCATGACTCACCATCGGTTAGTCGGGTGACGGTGGACGAGCCGTCCTCAAAATGGGTGACCATCGCGCCCGGGCCGAATGTGACAAAGTCTCCTTCTGGTGCCGTGAATTCCCCGCCATCAGAAAGCGGGACCGTGACCTCGTCGTCGCCTATGACGATGGGCTGCTCATCAACGCCGATCATCGCCAGTGTCTCGTCGTTGACCTCACCCTCGACGACCGGTCGGTAACCCGGTGAGGAGCAGTCCAGTGACCCGCCCTCCGGTGTCGCGCCCGGCTGGCCCGCCATGCCGAGGAGCGCGGTGGGGTTGTCGGACCCGCCGGGCGGGCCGGTCTGCTGGACGATCATCGCGCCGCCCAATGCCAGCAGCAGTGCGACCACCATCGCCGTCGCCAGCCCGTTCGTGAGCCAGCCCAACCAGCCGCTCGTGGTCGGTGGGCGGCGTCGGAGTGGACTGACCGTCTGCCAGGCGTCGTGGTTCGTCGTCAAGGGAAGCGTGTGGTTCATGGAGCCGTTCCTTTCCGCGACCGCGCCATGGGTCGCGCTCGTTGCGCACAGCGGGGCGCCAAGCGTCTGCCGATAGTGCCGGGCGATGGTTGCGATTCCCTCGATCTCAGGCGGCGGGCTCGGTGGGATAGATCCATTCGGCTCGTTGAGGGCGTCGAGCCAGCGGTCCAGCAGCTCTTCCGGCGTGGAAGCCGGTGGGGTGGTGGGTCGGTCAAACATGGTCAGGCTCCGTGGTGAACGTGCGTGATGATGACGTGGCTGGTTGCTGTGCTTCCGTGAGCAGCTCCCGCAATCGGGCGTAGGCGCGATGCTGGGCGACGCGGACCGCGCCGTGCGACATGCCCAGCAGATCGGCGATCTCCGCGCCGTTCCAGCCCTGGACGCGGAGCAGCACGATTCGCCGCTGGGTGGCGCTAAGGTGATGCAGGGCGTCCGGCAGGCGGTCGCGCTCGTCCGGCGGGACGGGATGCGCCGATGGGTCTGGCGACGTCAGGTTGAGGTGGCGCCGGTAGGCGTCAGCGTCAAGAATGGTGAGACGCTTGTTGGCGCGGACGTGGTCGATGATCGCGTTGCGGGCGATCGTCATCAGCCAGCCCTCGAGGGCGGAATCCGACGCGGGACCGGCCTGGCGGCGTTGGAACGACGGCAGGTTGGCAAGCGCTCGGGTGAAGACGATGCTGGTGATGTCGGCGACGAGGTCAGGATCGTGCAGCCGCTGGAGCGCGTAGGCGTGGACGCGACCGGCGTAGGCGGCGTAGATGTCTGCGAAGTGGTTGGGATCGTGGGCTGGGTCGGGTGAGGTGGGGTTGGGTTGCTGCGTTTTGCGCCGTCCAAACATGCCGGACCTCCGCCGTCAGGTGGGAACGTTCCATCCATCTGCAGCAGGAACGTGCCGGACCGGGAAGTGTTACAGGCAGACTCGTCACAGAATCACTCGTA
>JACCVC010000320.1 GCA_013698305.1 Chloroflexia bacterium | reverse complement strand
TTCACGCCATTGTGCCGGTGTTTGGCGAACTTGTCATGCATCGTTGACCGTGTCGTATGATCGTCCATGATCGGCAACGCGACATCGCAGGGTACACACGGCAATGGGCGGCTGGTTCGGTCACCACCTGAGCTCCAGGATGACCTGGTTGGCGACGACGCCGACCGGTCGCCTGGTCGCGCCCAGCATCCTCTGGGCGCTGGCAGCCACCGGGCTGGCGCGCTACGACAACGGGCATCTCTGGGTCGGATTCGTCCTTGGCCTGCTGTTGCCGATCACGATGTGGATTGCCTATGAGGGATTCTGGCTGCCGAAACGGAGCCGGATCGACTACTTCCTGGCGCTGACGCCGACCGAATTCGAGCACGCGGTGGCCGATTTGCTGCGACCGCTCGGCTTCACAGAGATCCGCGTGGTCGGTGGTGTCAATGACTACGGCGTCGATGTGTTGTGCCGGGACTCGGGCGGGAATCTGGTGGCGATCCAGTGCAAGCGCTACCAGCCGGACAACGACATCAGCTCGTCGTCGGTGCAGACCTTCATGGGCGGCATGGTCGCGCACGAGGCGACGCAGGGGATCATGGTCACGACATCGTCCTTCAGCGGCCCCGCGCGGGAGCTGGCAGCCAGCCAGGACATCCGGCTGGTCGACGGCGTCGAGCTGTCGGCGCTGCTCGGCAGGTCGCTGGCGTGAAAAAGTCAGTGGAAAGCACGAGTCTGTGATAATGAGCCCATGAATCCTGCCGAGATGCTACCAACCGAAGAATTTGCCGGTGTGATGGCGATCCCTGCTCAGATCGGGATTGCGATCCACGACGGCCCGGTTTCCGGGGTGTCGCCGGAGCATCTTGACGCGCTTGCACCGTCGACACACTATTTGCACGAGTGGCGAGACTATCGCGTGACGTGTACCGGAGCATCGTGGCTCGAGATCGGGTCGGAGCGGATCGGGTCCTTCGGCGCCGGGACTGGACAGTTTCAGGTTCGGTTCGAGAACCAGCTCGGCCTCTCGACGATCCGGGCGTTCGACAACTTTGAGCGCCTGCTGAATACTCGTCACGTCGAGGTCATCAGCCCGAAGCTCGGAGGTCCGGATCAATCATTGAGCTTCTTCCGGGCGATGCTGGCTGATCTCACCTCGGAGCGGGGAGCGATGTCGTACATGCCGCGGGCGCAGACATCGCGATCCGTTCAGCGGGTGCAGCGTCCACCGTCGCTGCTCGTGCAGTATTTCTTCCTGATCAACAACGCCGAGAGCATCGGTGAGGCGCTGTACCATATCCAGCGGTCGCCGCATCGCGTGCTGGACGATGAAACCGAGCATATTTCGATTTTCGACCTGACCGAGATAGACGCCGACGTGGTGCTACAGCTCGTAAAAGGTGGCGCGACATTCGACCGGTCGGCGACGCCACCTCGTCTGCAAGCTGCTCCGGGCGGCGTATGGTTCCGCGTGCCGAAGGAAGGGTTCGATTCCGCCGAAAACCAGTTCGTGAAGGCGGTCGCCAGCGCGATGGCTGACGCCTGCGACGACGTGCTGAAGGCCTTCTGGTTGCGGGATCGTGCCGATCCGGGCGTGGAGCATCGTCGGGAGACGTTGACGCGGCTGGCGACCCGGCTCCGGCAGTTCGGGCGTGCCCCGATGTTCGATGAGGTGGGACCGATGAACCGGGTGCCGGTGTCGTCGCGGGTGCTGCAACGACGCACGGGGTACCGGGACCTCAACATCCACTGGCAGGAGTTCCTGCAAGCGCGAGATCCGGTGTGGCAGCCGATGCAGGAGGCGATCGATCTGCGCGACATCGCGACGTTGTATGAATACTGGGTGTGGTTCGAGTTGTGCCGGCGGGTTCAGGAGGAGTTGAAAGGCGGTCGACCGGTCATCGACTCCATTCCGCCGTCCGAGATGGGGTTGCCGAATGGGTTGCGAGCCAGCTTTGCGGGGCATGGCACGCTGACGTTCAACGCACGGCGACAAGCGTATTCGGGAATCTGGCTGCGACCCGACTATTTGTGGGAGCCGATAGTGGGAGCAAAGGTCGGGTTCGACGCCAAGTTCCGATTGGCGCGAGATTCTGCGCCAATGGAGATTGCTGACAATGAGACGTCGAAGGATGCTCAGGCGAAAGCAAAGGCGGATG
>JACCVC010000294.1 GCA_013698305.1 Chloroflexia bacterium | reverse complement strand
CCGCCAAGCGTCCGCCAAGCCAGTAGCCGATGGCGAGGTAGGCCAGCGTGATCCCGATCAGGTTGGCCCAGATGTAGGTCGAGTCGCCGAAGTACGGAGCGACGAGGCGGGAGGCGGAGATCTCGGTACCGACGGTGGACATGCCGGCGAAGAAGACGGTGAACCGGATCAGCGTGGGACTGACGCGGCGTTGATCAACCGTTGGTGCGGACGAATCGGTCAAAATGAACATACCCTTGCCGGAGAACGTGCTGCATGCAGCCAGCGATGGGCACCGGCGCGATCTGCACAAGTATAGGCCGGAGGGATGAAGCCGCCCTGAAGAACGTGACGGCATTCCACGGAAGGGCCGAGGCGAAAGAAGTGGTCGATACCGAAAACCGCCAAATCTGTGTCACAGCGTCGAGCAGGGGAGAATGCTCACGATGCGGAAATCGTCGTCTAGATATCACCACCAAGGGATTGTCGTCGACGAATACGTACTTTCCCCATTCAGGCATGATATGAAGAATGCGTATTTCTACCGATGCGGGCATCTGCTCAGAACTTGACAATGACTCCATGGAGCGAATGGAGAACCGTACATCAGCCTTCGAGGATGCATCAACGGCAGCTCCACGCTCCATGTCACGGAGTGCGGAACGTCTCAGTAGCTGATACCTGAGTCATCCTGGACCTCCACGCGATCATACCTGCGCTGCGCGAAAGGAATTCTCCATGTGTGCCGAACCCGTTCCCACGCTCGACATGGACGCGGTCCATGCCTTCGCCTTCAAGGTCATCGGTGACGTCACCGCCAGCCAAATGGACATTCTCAACGTGATCGCCGATCGCCTCGGTCTCTTCGAGCACCTTGCTGAGGCTGGCGCCGTCACAAGCGCTGACTTCGCCGAACGTGCCGGTATCGATGAGCGTTACGCCCGCGAATGGTTGTCTGCCATGGCCTGCCATGGCTACGTCGACTTCGATGATGGCTCGAAGAGCTTCTCGCTGTCACCGGAGCATGCGTTTTGCCTGGTCGATCAGGACAGTCCCTTCTACCTGGGCAGTATGTTCAGCATGGCGCCGACAATGTGGTCCAACGTCGATCTCCTGACCGAGGCGTTCCGCCATGGTGGCGGGGTCCCGCAGACTCGCTTCGGCACCGAGTTCTGGTGCGGCTTCGAGCGGTTCACCCGTCCGGCCTTCCGCAACAACCTGGTGCAGGACTGGATTCCCGAGATGCCAGATGTCGACACCAAGCTGCGCGAAGGCGGCGTGGTAGCGGATGTCGGGTGTGGCAACGGCCAAGCATTGCTCTTCCTGGCGCACGGGTTCCCCAATGCCCAGTTGGTCGGCTTCGACAACTACGCTCCAGCCATTGATGCCGCCAACCTCAATGCCCGCGAAGCCGGGCTTGCCGACCGGGTGCACTACGAAGTTTGCGATGTGACCGAAGGCATTCCTGGTACCTACGATCTGATCACAAGCTTCGATGTCGTTCACGACATGCCGCGCCCGCGTCCTGCCATGCTCGAGATCAAGCGGGCGCTCAATCCGGGCGGAACCTACTTCGTACTGGAGTTCAATTTGTCCGGCGACCTGCAGCACAACATCGACCACCCGTTGGGAATTGGCGCCTTTGGGTATTCGGCCAGCACAAATTACTGCATGACCCAGGCGCTGGCGGTCGGTGGCGGAGGCACGGGCACCTGCATGGGTGAGGAGAAGGCACGGGAACTGGTGACCGAAGCCGGGTTCACCCATTTCCGACGCCTCGATTTCCCCAACAACCCGTTCAACCTCTTCTACGAGATCCGCGCATGATATATGAATGCCCGGGTAGTCTTGGAGCTCCCTACGCTCGGAGAGGCAGAACGGCTCACGACAGGCGTGGACATCAGTGCAACGAGTTGTATTGATCCTAACCGATGTTGCGGTCCCTTGGGAAGCAACGAGCTTTGCGAACCTGGCTGCTCACCGCCTGATCGACGACGCGTCAGGGGCATATCTACGTCGATCTAGGCCATCGACGGCGGCAGGCTCGATGGTGACGGCTCCGCCGCAATGTATCCCGACGCGCTCGAAGGCTTCGTCGCGTCGGGATACCACTATTGTGTGCAGATGGGAACCTGTATCGCGCGCGGCAGGCGGAAGCCATAGGGAGGCTACCACAGGAAGGCGTCATCGCGTGGTAGCGGCGTAACGAACCTGTCTCGAGACACCGGGTATACATTGCGCACAATCCATGTTATACGCAAATACCATGGAGCCGGTCTGCCGTGATTCTCGAAGCACCAGCCCACTAGGCCAGTCTTCCAGCGATGTTGATCGCGAGGTCAACGATGGCGCCGCCTTCTTCATTGTGACCCTCCATCAAGTCTCTCGGGTCC
>JACCVC010000216.1 GCA_013698305.1 Chloroflexia bacterium | reverse complement strand
CTGATCGAACGCCTACGCAAACAGCGCCAGGAATTGCTGGACACGTACAACTTCGACTCGGTGCTGGGTGACATTCCGGAGAGACTTCAGGAGATCATCGACCGGGAGCGGTCAACTCTGGATGACCGGCTTGATCGCCGCCAGCAATCGGAGAACGTATCCGGAGAGGATCAGGAAGCGCTCCGTGACTTCCTGAACCAGAAACGCGACAAGCTCGACTCACTGCCCGACGACGCGTCGTCACAAATTACGGAATTGCAGAAGTACGATTTTGTCGACCGCACGGCGGGCGAGGAATTTGAGAAGCTGCTGGACGAGCTGCGGCAGCAGATCACCGACGCGCTGTTCAACAACATCATGGGCTCCGCCGGACAGGGGCAGGACGGTCCCGGCGGCGACATGAAGGACTTCCTCAAGGATCTCAACGAGGCGTTCGACCAACAGAAGGCGGGTCAGCCCGTCGACATGGATCGGCTCAACAATAAGTGGGGCCACATGTTCGGTGGCCGGGCGGACAATCTGGACCAGATCGCCGAGCGGATGCGGTCCCGGATGGCCGCCGCCCAGACGCTGATGAGGCTGCTCTCCCCCCAGCAGCGGGCAGAGGTCCAGGCAATGATGGAGCAGTCAATGCAGGACGCCGGCATCGAGGACGAACTCAGGCAACTCCAGGAGCACCTCGGTGCGATCTCCCCGCCGAGCATGGAGCAATCGCAAACGCACGGGCAGGAGGAAATCCCGCTCGACATGGCACTGCAGGCGCTGGAGCAGGCAGCCGAGATCGAGCAGGTCGAGTCGGCGCTTCGAGAGATGACCGGTCCCGACGATCTCCAGGGCATCCCGCCGGAGATGCTGGAGAGCGTGCTGAGCGAGCAGGACCGCGAGTGGCTGGACAACTGGAACTCCATGCGAGACCAGCTGATCGAGCACGGCTACGCCGTCGAGGGACGGCGCGGGCTGGAACTGACGCCCAGAGCGATCCGCAAGATCGGCGAGCAGGCCCTAAAGGACATCTTCTCGTCGCTCAAGGACCTGGGTCCGGGCGAGCACGACATCCGGGATCGAGGCAGCGCGGGGGAAAGCGCCGAGAGCAGCGCGCCGTGGCAGTTCGGCGACCCCTTCCTGCTCGACCTGCCGCGCACGGTGATGAACGGCATCCGAGGGCGCGGTCCTGGCACGCCGGTGCAGCTGCGTCCCGACGACTTCGAGGTGATCGAGCGAGAGTCGCGGACGTCAACGGCGACGGCGCTGCTGATCGACATGAGCCGGTCGATGTACTACACCGGTAGCTGGGACGCCGCGAAGCGGGCGGCCCTGGCGCTCGACACGCTGATCCGCGGCAAGTACCCGCGCGACACGCTGGAACTGATCGGGTTCTCGTCCACGGCGAGCCCGCTCAAACTGACCGACCTGCCGAACCTGGAGTGGAACGAGTACACCTACGGCACCAATCTGCAACATGCGCTCCAGCTGGCGCGGGAGCGGCTCCGTCCCGAGCGGGGCAGGAACCGGCAGATCATCGTCATCACCGACGGCGAGCCGACCGCCCACATCGAGAATGGCAGGGCGGAGTTCAACTATCCTCCCACCTGGCAGACGTTCGAGGCGACGATCCGGGAGGTCGTCGCGTGTACGCGGGAGCAGATCAGCATCAACGTCTTCCTGCTGGAGCAATCGCCCTACATGAGCCGGTTCATCGAGGACCTGATGCGGATCAACCGAGGTCGGGTGATGAACGCCTCTCCGAACCGGCTCGGAAGCTACGTGCTGAAGGACTTCCTGCAGCAGCGGACAGCGGAGCGGTCGAGGCACTAGCCACGGCTCACCACCGCAACGCAAGCTCCATATCACCGCGTCACTCGTGATAGGATGGTTTCACATCCAGACAACGGCGAGCGGCTCGACACGCGGAGATATGGAGGAAACTCACATGGCTCACGACGCACTCGATCAGCGGCACTGTAGTTTTATCGGACGGCGGACGTTGCTCAAGACCGCCGCGGTCATGGCGGGCGCGACGGCTCTGGCTCCCTTTGCCACCGGCGCCCAGGAAGACCGTGACTACGGTCCCGACGCGCCGCCCGTGCATTACCCGGACATGGACGTGGTAGCAGTCACTCCCGAGTTCAACAAATACATCGTCGGTAACTCGGCCATCACACGCCTGTGGACCGGCGGACTGTGGCTGGAGGGGCCGGCCTGGAACGCGGTGGGCCGCTACCTGTTGTGGAGCGACATTCCCAACAATGTGCAATTACGCTGGCTGGAGGAGGATGGCCACGTCAGCACGTTCCGGACTCCGTCCGGCAACAGCAACGGCAACACCTTTGACTGGGAGGGCCGCCAGATTTCCTGCCAGCATGGCAACCGGCAGGTCGTCCGCTACGAACATGACGGCTCGGTCACGATACTCGCGGACACGTTCGACGGACAGCCGTTCAACTCCCCCAACGACGCGGTGGTGCATCCAAACGGCAGCATCTGGTTCACCGACCCTCCATATGGAACCCAGGGCGTTGGCGGCTACGAAGGCAACTACGGCGAATTATTGCTCGACAACGCGGTCTATCGCATCGACCCGTCGGGCTCCGTCGACATGGTCAGCGACGAACTGGAAGCGCCGAATGGCCTCTGCTTCTCCCCTGACTACCAGCAGCTGTACATCGTCGACACCGGCGCCAGCCAGCGGGACATCAAGGTGTTCGACGTGGTCGGTGAGGAGCGCCTGGCGAATGTTCAGCAATTCACGGACATGATGGTGGACGGTGAGAGCGTGGGACCGGATTCCGTGCGCGCCGACATCGACGGCAACATCTGGGCGACCGGTGGCTGGATCGGATACGGCTTCGACGGCGTGCATTGCTTCACGCCCCAGGGCGAGCGAATCGGGCATATCCGGCTGCCGGAAACGACATCTAACCTCGTCTTCGGTGGCCCGAAGAGAAACCGGCTGATGATTACCGCCAGCCAGTCGCTGTACGCGCTCTACGTCAACACGCTCGGGGCACACATAACGTAGCGGCGCGACTGCCGAGCTCAGGTTCATTTCCAGACGCGGCTAAGCGCATTCCTGCGTTATGGTAGATGCTGAGCGCAGTTGCTTACTATCGAACGGAGAACGCCGCTTGCGCCTGACTGTCATCGGACTGGGATTCATCGTGGCGACCGCCATGCTCTCGCATGGATGGGGCGAGTTGCGGGTTCCTACTGGCGGCGATGACGGCGGCGCCCTGCAAAACGCCGCGTCCGCGCTCATCCTCGCCGGGGTGATCATGGCGTTCGGCGCACTGCTGACGATCTGGAACCCGCCCGGAACATTCATCCTGCATGCTCTCGCCGGTCTGCTGGCCATCGTCGCCGCAACCAACGGTCTCGCCGCCGCTTGGGCATACGG
>JACCVC010000214.1 GCA_013698305.1 Chloroflexia bacterium | reverse complement strand
GCCGTAGTCCAGCGCGAGTTCCGCCCGCTCCTCGTAACTGAGCGAGCTGACCCTCGCGGAATTGTTCCCGAAGTTGTACATCGCCAGCATCGCGCCCTTTTCGGCGTTATAGCTCTCATCGGGATACCCGAGAATACCGAGCTCCGGGATGTTGCTGAACGACTGGCCGCCGTAGATCCATTCCTCCGTCTCCCAGAAGCGCTGGTTGAACTGCATGCCCATGCGAAGCGACATCGCGTACGGCACGCTCCGCATCGCCTCGGTGAACTCACGCGAGAAGTTGGTGTTGAGCTTGATCAGCACCGACAGGGGGATGTTGCAGACGCAGTAATCAGCCGAAATCTGCTCTTCTTCGCCGGTTTCCTTGTTGATGTAGACGACCGAGACGCCATCGTCGGTGTTGTTGATCTCGGTCACTTCGCTATTCAGTTGCAGTCGGTCGCCGAAGAACTCGCGGAAGCCACTGTCGAACAGCTGACCGATGCCGTCCGCGCATTTGACCATCGTCGTCTGCCATGTGGGCGACGCCGTGGCTGCGAGGTAGCCGCTGTTGGAGCCCATGATCGCGCTGGCGAACGGCAGCAGGTCTTCCAGTGGGAAGGGTTCAGCCACTTCGCCGGAGCTCTGCGTGTCCGGCGGGACGGCATAGCCGCGCCGCGACGACCCCGTGTAATTCAAGTCCTCGGAGCTGATCATGCCCCAGCTCACGAGATAGTCGATCAGCATCTCGAGGTCATCGGCGGAGAGTTCGTCGTCGATCGTGCTGGATTCCGCCGCTTTGGCCAGCAACGATGAGGTATAGCCGCCCATGTCCGCCTGCAGCTCGCGAACCCGCATGCGGGTTCCATCCAGCGCCCCCTCAATGCCCTCGGCATACGCCCAGGCGTTGAGGTTGAGGTTCTTGTGGTCGATCAGCGGGATGTTGAGCTGCTTGCAGTAGTGAAAGAACGCGCGGTGGAAGAATGGCACCCGCGATGGGCCGGCATCCCACCAGACACCTTCATCCCAGGTACACTCCTGGATACCCTTGCCGTACTCCTCGGTCGTCACGCCGCCGCGAACGGTGAGCGCATGCCCGCCGACGTGACTCTGCGCCTCGAGGATCGTCACGTCGTAACCGAGCTGGATCAGCTCGTAAGCCGCCGCCGATCCGCCCGCCCCGGTGCCGATCACGATCACGTTCGTGCCCTCGGCGTTGCCATCGAGTTGCGGCGCCTCGGTCTGCGCCAATGCCTGGGCCGGCAACATGCCCCACGCCGACATCACGTTCATGGCCGCCGCGCCGCCTCCCGCCGATGCGCCTATCGTCTGAAGAAACCTCCGGCGCGTCCAGACGCTCCGCTGCTCCGTTGACATCATCGTTGCTCCTTGCCAGCTCCCGCTGCCGCCTCCGCCCAGTCGCGTTCAACTGAGCGCCATCATCGCACAGGAATGCCGAACAGCACTATCCTCAGCCACATTCACCTGCCATCCATGCCAGCAACTTCCTCCTCGACCGTCTCGACCCGGGCCAACTCCGGTCCCTGCTCGCACCACCGCCGAAAGTCGGCAACCGGGCCAGGTCTGCCGTGTGCTTCAACCCGCACCGACCCGTCAGAAAGGTTCTCGGGCTGCGCATTGATGCCCAATCGAGCCGCCTCACGCCGGGCGCTGACCCGATAGCCGACACCCTGCACATGCCCGCGGATGCGAAGCACAACACGCACACGATCGGCATCGCCAGTCAACGTCACCCCCCGTTCGCCCCCATTCATCATGTCTCACGGCTTGACCACTCGTGTCTTGCCACGATAATCAGCACCGTGCGTGCCAAGGATGTGAACTGATCTTGCCACCTTACCGGGAGCCGCGAAAAACCCTCGTTCACGCAATGATGTGGGAATATGCAGGGGTGATCGAATCTCCACGGTGGGCGGACGCGTCAGGCTACAGCTTGGGCACAAGACCGATCCTGCCAGCGCATCTGGACAGCAAGGCTATACCGCGCTGGCTTTCACCAGATCACGCAACGAGGCGGTGTCCGGAAGCGCCGGGATGCTCCAGAGCCGTGACGGCTCGGCATGCAGGATCTCGAACCCAACCGGCTCGCCATCGGTGTACATATCAACGTAGACGGTTTCGGAGAGCTCTACCGTCTCCATTACCTCGTGGTCGGTGAACCGGATGTACAGCGCGTTTGCCTCACGGTCATATGCCAGCGTTGGAGATGTCATGTCCTGTTTCCTGGTCTCACAACGCGCTCGCAATGTCGGTTTGCGAGAAGTCGTTCCCGACAAAGAGTGGTGGCTCATCTCGAAGGCGAGCAAGCGCGTAGACAAAACAGTCACCGTAGTTCAGGCGGGCGGGGTGGCCGCTGCCCTTGCCGAACCGTCGATAGGCGTCGCGGGCGATCTCGACTTGCGCTTCGGTCACAGACTCGACTCTTCGTCGTACAGGAGGTCACCATGAGTAATGGAGAGCAGCTCATCATCGCCTCCCTCGGCGCGAAGTTCGCGC
>JACCVC010000181.1 GCA_013698305.1 Chloroflexia bacterium | reverse complement strand
ATGCGGCGGGGATGTTCCGGATGCTGTCCGGTGTCATGTCCGAGAAAGCGATTGTCGACAAGCAGCGCAGTCGATGCCGCATGCATCGCAGCCATTCAGGCAACCTCCTGGTGAATGATGGTGGGGCGGGGAGGAGCGTGAGCGTCAGGTACCGGTGCGTGGAAACCGGCGCTCGGTACCGCGTGGCTTGGCGGGCGGCGTGGGGGAATCGGCGATTCGGCGGGAGCGGGCGTCACTGATCGGGGTGACGACATTACGGCGCGGGGGTGTTCGCCCCGCATAGTGCATCGAGCGGCGCGTGACAGGACGGTCCGTGATTGCAGGTCGACGGTTGAGTGATGTCGGCCCCATCCAACTGTAGAGCAGCGGTCCGATGAGCGGAAGGCACATGATAACCAGCGCCCACGCGGCCTTGTTGCCGCCTCGCACGCGAGAGCGGCGAAGCAGGTCTCGCAGCGCCCCATACATGAGCGCGTATTGAGCGGCCCCGAACAGGACGACCACGGTGATCGCGATGGCGGTTTGAATGGTCATTGCGCGCTCCCTTCCGTGGCGAACGCGCCCAACGCACGCGTCTCAACGCTTATTGTAGTGGGAAGCTCATGTTTGCGCGACAATAGTGCCCCCTTCGCCGCGATTCGCGGTCCCCGGACGTGAACGACCCCCATGCTGGAGAACCGAAGGAAGATTGCCCCGGCAATGTTGTTGCGCACGACGATGCCTATGGGGGCGTATTTTGGCGCAGGCAGGAGTTGATCCGAAAACTTGGAGCGAGAGGGGGTAGCAGGAAGCAATGAGGGTTAGTCCGACACCGGGGCAATGAAATCCTGCGCGATGAAGCCAGCCGTGCCATCGGCGACCACTTCGACCGGATACCAGCGATAGCCGTCGGCTTCGACCGGCGGGCCCATGATCGCCAGTTGATCGCCGAGACCGACCTCCGCCACGATCTCCGCCGAAGCGGATGTCGTGGAACGGACATTGACCGTCTCCTCAGTGACCTCGACCAACTCGCCTGGTCCGAGCATGAGCGCCTCTGCCTCGGCGCTGGTCGGTTCGGGGGCGGAGCCGGTCGTGCCGTCCAGGCTGATGTAGCGGGGATCGCTGTCAATGTGAGAATCCTGGAAGCGAAGCAGGCTCGTGGTCGCCCACGGCTGGACCAGGATGCCGTACCACCCGGTCCAGGTCGCGCCCGGCAGCAGCTCGACCGACGCCGGAGGCAGCGGCTGAGTCATGGCAAGCAGGTGATTCCACGGCTCGCCATTGTCGGCGACCAGCTCCAGCGATGTCCACGAAAAGAAACGTGGCTGAGTGGCGGTGTTGCGGATCGTGATCGAAAGGCCGAGGGCGGCGCCGAGCTCGCCCCAGCCGCTTGTGCCCGGATCGCCGAGCGCCTGGACGCGATAGTCGGAGATGTCGTAGTAGACGCCCCCGTCGATAGATTCGGTGACGTTGAGGCTCCACGACGCGGTCTGGATCGTGTCGCCAAGACCAGCCGGAGCAGAAATATCGGCGCCGAGGTCGTTGGCCTCGCCTCCCTGCTCGAACGTTGGGAGCGCGGCGCCGTCGGTCAGGGCGAATGCTGTCGAGAATCGGGTTCCCTGCGAGATCGCCGGATCGAACAACATCACCACGCTGGCAACGTCATTGACCAGCCCGGCGGTCCAGCCGGTGAAGCTTTCGCCGGGGGCGAGCGCGACGTCAAGTGGCGGGTCGGGCAGGGCGATGCTCGGACAGCGGCGCAGCACGCCATCGGCACCGGTACACGGGAAGTCGGTGGCGGACAGCGCGGCGAGTTGCTGGCCGTTGTTGGTGATGGTCACCTGCGCGAGGACGTAGGCGAGCCCGTCCGGCGCGGCGTCGCTCTGGGCGCTGGTGCTGGCGACGGTCGCGTTGCCGTCGGCGGTGATGGCCTGCTCGACACGGATCGTCAGGGCACCGGCGGTGGCGTCGGTGGCAAGCGGCGTGGGAGCGGCGATAGTGGCGGTCTGGGTCATGGCTAGCGCGTGTTCTCCTGCATCGCGGCGAGGCTATTGGTCTACGCCAAAGATACCGCGTCTGTAGTGATGGAGTTGGAGGCGGATGGTGATTGAGGGTGACTTGCCCGAGCGGTAGACTTTCAATGGAAGAGTACCCGGCAATCAATCATCAGCCACGCGTGCCATACGGGAGAGTGCAGCCATGGGAATCACCGACGCGCAAAAGGGCAAGCGGTTCTTCTCGGTCGAGGGGGCCTATGCGGTGGGCGATCCGTATTCGCACTACGCCTGGTTTCGGGAGCATGACCCGGTGCATGCGGGCAGCCTGGCTGGCCGCTTGGGCACCCGCAGATCTGGCTGTTCCGGCATGCGGATGTGATGCGGTGGTTGCGCGATCCTCGATTGGTGATGCGGGTGGACGACATTCCGGAGTTCCAGGCGCTTCGAGAGTCGGATCCTCGGGAGGAACCTGCGCAGGACACGTTCGGGTTCGTGGCGAATCGAATGATGCTGTTCCAGGATCCACCCGACCACACGCGCCTGCGCGGGCTTGCCAATCGGGCGTTGGACGGAGATCTTCTTCCTGCTGGGCTCAGCCAACCGGGACGACGCCGTCTGGGTCCACCCGGATGAGGTTCGGATCGACCGCAAGGTGGGACGACACATGTCGTTCGGGATGGGCATTCACTTCTGCCTCGGCGCGCCACTGGCGCGGCTCGAGGGCGAGATCGCCTTTGCCACGCTGGCGACCGAGGCGCCCGACATGGAGTTGACCGACCCGAACCCGACCTGGCGACCCGGCGCGGTGCTTCCTGGCTTACGGCGGCTGGATGTGCGTCTGGACTCGGCTTGACACGTAACCATATGGTTGCCTATACTGTGGTCACGCAACCTCATGGTTGCGTATATTGGTGATGTTGATGGACGTGATTTTCAAGGCGCTTGCCGATCCCAGTCGCCGCCGGTTGCTGGATGCGCTCAACAAGCGCAACGGTCAGAGCCAACGTGAGTTGGGAAGTAGTCTGGACATGACCCGGCAGGCTGTCACCAAGCATCTTGCTGTGCTTGAGGCCGCCAATCTGGTGATCTCGGTCCGTAGAGGCCGGGAGAAGTTGCACTACCTGAACGCCGCGCCGATCAATGACATCGCCGAACGCTGGATCAACAGGTACGACCGCGAGCGAGTTCGGGCACTCGCCGACCTGAAACGCGCCCTGGAGGAACATGCCATGAGCCAGACCGAGTTCGTGTACGTGACGTATATCCAGACCACGCCGGACAAGCTTTGGCGGGCCTTGACCGAACCCGCCTTCATCGCTCGCTACATGGAGAACACCGGACCGGAATCCACGTGGGAGGCTGGAGCGCCAGTGCTGTGGAGCATGAGTCCGGAGCAGGAGCCTGCCGACTGGGGCCAGGTGGTGCTGGAATCCGATCCACCGAGGCGGCTGTCCTATACCTGGCACAACTATCAGCCGGAGATGATGGAGATGTTCGGCTGGACCGATGATCAGTTTGCCGAGTTGGTCAAGGAGAAGATCTCGAAAGTGACGTTCGAGATCGAGCCGGTCGGGTCGGCGGTCAAGCTCACCGTCACGCACGACGACTTCGAGCCGGACAGCGAGATGCTGAAGGGCGTCAGCCAGGGCTGGCCGAGCATCCTGTCCAACCTCAAGACATTGCTGGAGACCGACACGACGCTTCAGTTGGCTCCTGAATAGCCACTGGGCACGCCTTGGTCATTCGGCTCGGAACGACGAGTAGGGGAGGGGAGCACGGCCGCGTATCCCCCTCCTGTTCCAGGTGATTACGTACGCGCGAGGGCGTCGTCGAGCGTGCCGGCCATGTAGAGGATCTCCTCGGTGAGGCCGTCGTGCGCGCCTTGGAGCATTGCCGCGCAGCCTTCGACCGCCGCATTGCGCGGAACACTCACACCGGGCTGTTTGGTGAATGGCTCCGCGACGAAGAAGGGCTGGGTGAGGAAGCGTTGTAGCTGGGCTGCCCGGCGCGTCTCTGCCGTGTGGCCGTCTGAGTCAACATCTGGACGTCTCGCCGCATGCTCAAGCAACTGGCGCACACCCATCGCAACGTCGACGTGCTCCTTCCCGACCGTGGCGCGATCAAGCATCCGGGAACTCGATCTCACGATGTCAATCGCGGGATAGAGCCGGTCTTCAGCCAGGCGGCGCGAGAGGGTGATCACGGCATCGAATTCACTGTTGATCTCTTCCAATGCTTCGGGCGAGGCGTCCGCCACCGGCAGATAGACCGCCTCGACGGCTGCCGAGGTGCGGTACTCAAGGCTCCTGACAACACGAGCCTCATCCTGAGCTTCGACGAAGACGAGAATCGAGATGGCCTCCGAGGCGTCCGTGAGCCGGTGGATGAGCTCCTCGACCAGCACCATCTTGCCCGTCTGGGCGTCGCCGACAAGTCCGATCACGCCGCCTGACGGCAGCGGGGTCAGGACATCAATGGCCTTGATGCCAGTTTCGAGCACGCGGGGTGTGGCGGCAGGTCGCCGCATCGACGCGATCACCTGCGTGATGGATGCCGCTTCGATCGGGGCACTGGGCTGCTCATCAATGCCGATGACGCGCATGCCACCACCGGCTGATGTGATGGTGTGTCCCCGTGCCGAGATGATGCACCTGACGAGGTCATCGTCGAGATACTGCGTGACGTCCGCCATCGTTGAAGCATCCGCTGTCCCATCGGTGATGGTCAACGCCGACAGGATTGGCGGGCGATTGTCTGCCGGGAATCGAACGTCGACGATGGGTCCCTGGACGCGCACGATTTCGCCGATGCGATCTGTGAAATCGTCTGGAAGACCGTGTTCCCTGAATGTATCCTGCGACATGGTGACGATCCTTTCCTCCTTGAGACGCTTCCGGGCGGAACGCAGCCGGTTGTTGACCGTGGTCACCGGCAGGTTCAGGAACTCGGCGACGTCCTGTTGCGAGTGGTCGTGGATGTAGTAGAGGATGGTCGCCTCTCGTTCGGTTGGCGGCAGGCCGTCGATCGCCAAGAGGATGCGATCTATCCCTTCGCGTTCCTCGGCCAGTTCGGCTGGTCCGGGTTCAGGCGCCGCGAGCTCGGAAACGGCGTCGATCGGTACCTGCACGACCCGGCGAGATCGCAACAGGTGGAGGCACTCGAAGCGCACGATAGCGCGTAGCCAACCCCCGAACCGCTCCGGATGGTCGATACGGTGCAGGTTGTTGTACGCGACAACAAACGCCTGCTGGACCGCATCCTCGGCGAGGTGGAAATCGCGAAGGTTGGAATACGCATAGCCGAACGCCATCGCCTGATACCGCCGCACCAGTTCCGTGAACGCATCGACGTCGCCCGTCTTCGCCATGTTGACTAGCCCGACGACATCCATCTGTTCAAAACACCTCCCTGCGACGCACGCTCTCTACATCTCTATAGACAACGTGCCGTCCGAACAGGAATTGCTGTATTGATGCGTGTTCGAGTCTGCGCACGAAGTTACACGTCGCGGCGTTTCCCACCAATGCGATGGGTACTCAACGGTGACCCGTCACCCCGACCTGCCGGCACATCTCCAGCACCGGGCAGGTGGAGCACTTTGGCCGGGTGCCGGTACAGACATGCTTGCCGAAGGGGACGAGGCGCTCGTTGATCTCGACCCAGTACTCCAGAGGCAGGGTCTTTTGCAGCGCCGTCATGGTTTGCTCGGGCGTGTTCGTGGCGACATATCCCCAGCGATTCGTCACGCGGTGGACATGAATGTCGACGCTGATTCGCTGCTGTCCGCAGGCGATTCCGAGCGCCAGGTTGGCGCACTTGGGTCCGATGCCGGCGAACGATTGCATGATCTCCGCGTCGCAGGGCAGCATGTTGTCGTAGTCGTCGCGCACGCGAATGGCGATGTCGCGAATTTGCGCAGCCTTCCGCTCGTGGAACGTGACGTCGGGAACTAGCGCGTCGATCTTTCCCGGCGTCAAGTCCGCCATCGCGTCTGGAGTGCGAGCGACCTCGAACAGTCGGCGGGCGGTGACGAGGCTGACCTCGTCCCGGGTGCGGACGGAGAGCATGCAAGCGATCAACTGCTCGAACGGCGACCCAAAGCCGTCGTCACGCAATTCGAACATCGCTGCCTTCGGGTATGGTTGCACCGCCTCCCTGATGCGTACCATTGCAATATCGATTTCGAAGGGTTGTTTCTCCATGGAACAGCGCCTTTCCCGATCCGTGGTATTCATGCACTGCGTGTGCCATCGGAGATGCCGGAGTTGTACCGTCAGTCTATGGCGGTTTGCTGGATGATCAAATGGCGTTTCGACTTTACGAACACGTAGCGGAAGATCCTGTTGTCTGCCGCTACGAATTTCTACCTCTCGTTTTCGATGCGGAATTCCTGAAGGACAACCTCAATGACCCCACACGATCTCGTCGGCCAATCGATCATGTTCCGGTTTCACGGACCAGTCTTCACCGACGAGGCGCGTGACGCCTTCAGGACCATCCGACCGGTGGGGGTGATCTTCTTCGCCGACAACATCACCAGCCGGGAACAGGTCCACGCGCTGACCCATGAGCTCCAGGCCGAAGCGCGCGACCTGGACATGCCTCCACTGCTGATCGCCGCCGACCAGGAGGGCGGCATCGTCAGCCGCTTCTCGCAAGACTTCGTCACCGTCCCGAGCGCGATGGCGCTCGCCGCCAGCGGCGCTCCCGGCGACATCATGACCGCGGCGACCATCACGGCGATGCAATTGCGCGAGGTCGGCATCAACGTCAACTTCGCCCCTTCCGTTGACGTCAACAACAACCCCGCCAACCCGGTGATCCGCACGCGGTCCTATGGCGACACGCCTGAACGCGTTATCGACAGCCTGGAATGGGTCTTCCGCGGGCATGAGGCCGCTCGGGTGGTCTCGACCGTCAAGCATTTCCCTGGGCACGGTGACACCAATGTCGACTCCCACTTCGGGTTGCCGACCATTCCCTACGAGCGCGACCGCATCGACGCCATCGAGCTGGCGCCCTTTCGCGCGGCGGTGGCGCTGGGCATCCCGGCCGTGATGTCGACGCACATCCTCTTTCCGGCCCTTGACCCGGATCACCCGGCGACGCTCTCCAACGCCATTCTCACCGGGTTGCTGCGCGAGGAGATGGAGTTCGACGGCCTGATCTTTACCGACGCGATGGACATGCACGCCATCACCAGCGCCTACGGGTTGGAGGAAGCGACCGTGCTCGCCAAGCTGGCGGGGGTCGACGTGCTTGAGGCGAACGAGCCCATCGCCGACCAGCTCGTGCGGCACGCCGCGCTCGTCAATGCGTTGGAATCAGGACGTTGCCCGCGGGTCATGTTCGAGACAACGAGCGAGCGGCTCGATCACGTACGCGCTCGATACGCGATCACCAGCCAGCCAACCCCTCTTCCCGAGCCACCTGTGAATCGGAGGGACATCACATTCGATATTGCCCTGAGGACAATTGCTCACGTCGGGCCGAAACCGTTCGCGCCGTTGGACGGGAAGTCCAGGCACGTCCTCGTTGACTTCCAGCGCTTCCGCGCCGTGGAGGGAGGCGATCCTGTCGGGCGATCCAAGCTGCTTCGAGACGAGGTCGAGGCGAACCTGCCCCATTCAACCGTCGTCACGTTCAGCAACCAGCCCACCGAGGACGAAATCGCCGAGGCCATCGACCACGCCCACGGCGCATCGACGCTGATCATTTTTACCCGCGACGCGACCGACTCACCGCACCAGCTCGATATCGCGCGGCAAGCCATCGCCGCCAGCCCTGGCGATACCCGCGTGATCCACTGCCCGATGCGCGGTCCCTACGACGCCGGCGCGCTCGCCGATGTCGATGACTTCCTGTTCGCCTTCGGCGACCCCGCTATCTCGATCCGCGCGCTCGTCGCCGTCCTCGCGGGCGCAGCCACACCAACCGCAACCATGCCCGTCACCGTACCCGGCCTGCCTTGACGGCGATAACGGTTACGAGGCCAGAATCCCAACTCAAAGCCTTGTCATTTCGAGCTTGTCGAGGAATCCACGCACGAAGCGGTCGACGACGGATTCCCCGCATTCATCTCGGAGGTCGACTCCCTACGCGACCACGCCCGCATCGCAGAACTAGCCACAAAATGCGTGATTCTTCGGATGCCGCTAATCTCGTATAAGCTAGTACTATAAAAAGCAGATGAAGACCGCCTGAACACAATTTTGCTATGCGAGTGTGCCGCTGACGATGTGAACACGGGTTTCCCCAGAGAGGGAGGGCATCAATGACCGCTAGGACTCGAT
>JACCVC010000172.1 GCA_013698305.1 Chloroflexia bacterium | reverse complement strand
GAGAGCCCCTGGATCGTGATCTTCGCCTTCGGCTTGCCGCCCTCTGAAACCATCAAGCCTGCGTTCGATCCTGAAAACGTGAACGTGCCGTTGTTCCACGGGCAGAGCTCGTCGGTGATCTCCAGCGCGATCTTGCCATCGCCCGCCCCGATGCCATCGAGCAGGGCGACATCGACCACTCGTCCCATCGGCGCGGGCCATGCGTCTTTCCCTGATTGGTTCGTAACCATCGGGTTGAGATCGCGGAACCAGGTTTCCGGATAGTCATCGGGCTGTAGCTCGATCTGCGCGTCGGTGACCTGATCGGTGTGTCGCCCGATCCAGTCGAGCAACTGGTACCGCCCGACGCTGCTAATCGAGTAGAACGTGTCGACCAACATCTTCTCGGTGTGGCCAGTGATCTGGAAGGTCATCGCGCCGACGACCTCGCCCTTGTGCCTCGCGAACGCCAGCCACCGCTGGTTAATGTCCCTGTGCCGGACCGAGTTGCTGATGTGCTTGAGCGAGAATCCGTGTGTTGTCAGCTGATAGCGCTCAAGAAACGCGCGCCATTCGTCGAAGCCGTCCTTCATCGTCACCTGCTCGCAACTGCCTGGCTTGTCCAGCCGTACCAGCGGAGCGAGCGCATCCGGCTTGATGGTTACATAGCGTTGTTGCGGCAAAGTGGCGTAGCCGAGGCGCTCGTAGAACGAGTCGCGGAACGGGTAGAGCGCTGACACCGGCATCCGCATCTCGCGCTGGATCTGGAATGTCTCTTCCATAAGCTGCCGCACGATCCCCCGCCGCCGGGCAGCGGGCATGGAGGCGACCGCCGCGACACCGCCCATCCTGACGACCTTGCCGCGAATGTTTTGGGACATGTCGTATGTCGAGACCGTGGCTAGTGGGACTCCATCGACAAACGCCACCAGGGGGCGGGCGTGGGTATAGTACGGCTCGCTTTTCAACAGTTCCTCGGCATTGTGCTCCTGAGGAGACGGGCCGAAGGCGTAGTCGGCGATGGCGCGGCCCGTCGTGGCGAATTCCTGGTATGACACCTCGCGAATGTCGATCGTCGATGAACGTGTGGTCATGGAGAAATGTGGTCCTTTGCTGGCGAACGTGGTCCGGGACGGCCTCCTGCATGGTGCCACACCTTGTGCTCATCTGGCTTGTAGGGGACGACTTTGTGTCGTCCCGATGAACTACCAGATTTGCGGGTCGATCCCCGTGATGACCGACAGGATGAAGCCGAGAATGCTGACCGCGATGCCCCCGGTGACGGTGAGCGCCGTGGATCGAAGCCAGCCGAAGCCGGTGGTGTGATGCACGGCGAAGATCGTGGCGGCGAAGCTCCAGGCGAATCCGACGAAGCCGACCACCGGCCCCAGACCCCAGATGAAGTGGATGATCACCAGCGCGGCGGGCGCCTGGGCGTAGCCGACGGTGCGGAGCAGTGGCTGCACCGACTCGTAGGAGGTCGGAGTGCCAAGGAACCGCTCGGCGATGAACCAGATCACGCCGCTCAGTCCTATCCAGCCGATCAGGGATGCCGCCAGCATGGACAAGACGCCTTCACGAAGTCCGATGGTCGAGGCCAGCCCGACGGCGACCACGACCAGTGCCGCTTCGAGCGTCGCATTACGGTCTGACGCGATGCTGGTGACAGTGGCGCGCTGGAAGGTCAGCGTGCCCTTGATCCGGTCGAGGATGAGGCGAACGTCGAACGATGAATGCCAATCGGAGAATGCATGTGTTGTCTGTGCCATGAGAAGTTGCTCCCTGCTGATACGCCGTAAGTTCTGAATATCAGTGTAGGGGCTGGACGATTCGGCGAGGGGAGGGATAACCGGAAACCCGAGGGGGCAGCGGGCGGGGAATTGCATCCGCATTGTCATTCCAGGTCCTTCGACGCGGCTCAGGATAAACTGCGTCGAGGAATCTCAAACTCACCACCACGCCATGTTCGAGGCTTGGCACCTGCTGAGACTGAGATTCTTTGAGCCGAGGACGCAGTCCTCGGCTCAGTAGTCCGTCCAGCGTATCGTGTCATCAGCGCATGGACATCCGCGGTGGCGAGATGCCGATACAGGGTCTGGCGCTACGTAGGCCGCATGATTGCGGATTGCTGGTCCTCCCTGACAAGATACCGTAGGCGGACTACTCAGAATGACAACAAGCCATTGGCGACCGCAGTCCTGTGGCTCAGAACACGATCGTCACGTTGAAAAGTAGGCCGAGGATGATCGCCACGATTGCCGTTGCGATCCAGGCGACGATAGCGGTGATGACGGCTCGTCCGGTCGAGAAGTCCAGGGTCTCGCGGATCGCGACTACCGCGGTGACGATGGCCCAGATCGAGCCGATCAGCGCCGGAATCCAGCCGATCAGGGGAATGATGCCGAAGATCGCCAGCACGTTGGGCGCCTGGGCGTACCCGAGCGTTCGCAGCAGCGATTCCCAGTTCGTTACGGTTGTCGGTGTCCCGAATATATTGGTGCCGAAGAACCACGCCAGGCCGGCAAAGATC
>JACCVC010000167.1 GCA_013698305.1 Chloroflexia bacterium | reverse complement strand
CGACCGCCAACGCTCGCGGGCAGACCGCCGACCTCCTGCTGGTGGCCAACGAGGCGCAGGATATCGAGTCCGATGTCTGGGACGCGGTCTTCGACCCGATGGCCGCAAGCACCAACGCGCCGACGCTGTTCATGGGGACGGTCTGGAGCGGGTCGACGCTGCTCGCGCGGCAAATGCGCCACCTGCGCGCGCTGGAATCGGTGGACGGTATCCAGCGGCTGTGGGAAGTGCCGTGGCCGGTGGTCGCTCGCGACGTTCCCGCTTATGGAGACAGGGTGCGGGCACGAATGGCGCAACTCGGCCCGACCCATCCCTTTATCCGGACCGAGTATGAGCTCAAGGAACTTGATGGAGACGCCGGACTTTTCCCGGACCACCGCATCGCCCGGATGCAGGGGGATCACGCTCGCCTTGTCCGGGCAGAACCGGGCCGGCACTACGTGATGCTGATCGATGTCGCGGGCGAGGAGGAGGCAGGGAGTGGTCCGCTGGCGTACGGATCGGCGCGACGACGGGACAGCACCGCGCTGACCGTGGTGGAGGTCGACGTCGCCAGCCGCAAGGATGGTCGCGCCATGTATCGCGTGGTCGACCGGGCGCAATGGACCGGCGTGCCGCACAGCGAGTTGCACGACACGCTGGTCGACCTGGCGCGGCGGGTGTGGCACGCCAGGCAGATCGTGATCGACGCCACCGGGATCGGCGCGGGGCTGGCGTCGTTCCTGACTGCGTCGCTGGCGCGACGCGGATCGCTGCCCGGCATCGAGGTGATCCCGTTCGTGTTCACCGCGCCGAGCAAGAGCCAGCTCGGGTGGGATTTCCTGGGATTGATCGACAGTGGCAGATTTGTGGAGTACCGGGACGACGGCAATCGGGATGGCGATGCCGCCCATGTGACCCGGCTGTATCAGGCGCAGTTGCGGGCGACGACGTTCGAGGTGTTGCCGGGTCCGGGGAATTTGCTGCGGTGGTCGGTGCCGGAGCGGGACGGGCATGACGACCTGGTGATCAGCGCGGCGTTGACGGCGGTGCTGGATCGCCGGGACCTGCGACCGAGGATTGCGTCGGGCAGCGGGTAGGCTGCGATCGATTCGTAGGGCCGCGGACCCCGCAGGGTGCCCGCCCGCATGCGCGGATAGAACACGGTTCGACGCGGGCGGATATCCCATCACCGGCGCTCCGCGCCGCCTTTCGGGAATCCTCCCCTACGCGTTGTTTGTTATTACGCATTATCAGACAAGGCGGGCGATGGTGATGATCTGAATCGGTGGGTCGAGGGATTGGCCGTCGACGGGTGATTGCTGGATCACTCGGATTACGTCCATCCCGGTCGTGACCTTGCCGAAGGCGGCGAACCCCTGGCCGTCGACGTTGCGCTGGCCGCCGAAATCGAGCTCCGGTTGATCGCCGATGCAGATGAAGAAGTCGGATACAGCGCTGTCCTCGGTCAGGCGAGCCATCGAGATCGTGCCGTCCTCATGGCGGAGGCCGGTGTCGCGGGTGCGCTCGAGCGGGATGGGCGCGTTCTGCTCGTCCTGCCGGTCAGGGTCGATGCCGCCCTGGATCACCTCGATGATGACGGCGTCGTTGGGAAGCTGCGAGCGATCCGCATCCTGGTCAATGCCCGCGCCGGCCTTCTCGTTCTTGAGATTCGCGTTGGACTGGTTGTCGGGCGTGACCGCACGATGGAAGCGGCCACCGTTGTAAAAGCCATGCTCGACGTAGTGCAGGAAGTTGGCGGTGGTGAGCGGCGCCTGTTGCTGCGCCAGCTCGACCTCGATCTTGCCAAGCGGCGTGGTGATGATGACGGATTCGGAAGGTTTGGTATTCACGGAGACGTAGCACCCCTGCGTCGTTTCGACCAATCGCATTCACGAGGCATTGTGACGGCGTGTCTTTCACCTGTCCAGAACCTGATCACGAAAACCTTGCGCACGCTCCGCGCACGCCGGGCAGACACAGGGTCTGCTCCTACGCGGCCCGACCTGATTCAAATGGAGAATTACCATGACCCACGAACCTCACACCATCGTTGCGGATAGTCCGGAAGTTGAACATAAGTCTATTCCTGTTGTACAAGGAGCACCTCTAACAACCGACACCCCCGCCACCGACCTTGCCGCGATTCGTGACCTGGTGTTGCGAGCGCATCCGGAGGTGGTGCCCGAGCTGATCACCGGCGAGACGGTCGACGACCTGCTGGCCAGCATCGAGCCAGCGGAGGCGGCGTATCGACGAGTGTCCGAATTGATGAAAAGCCCCACTATTGTCTCGTCTCCGGCGATGCCGTCAGTTCCCGCGGGTGGTGATCGGCCCATGCCGGTCGATCCGGATCGGCTGCCCGCCAGTGAGAAAATCCGGCGAGGTCTAGCCCAATCGCGTGATTGACGCGCCGACGCAGTGGACCACATCCTGCGAAGATGTGTGGGTACAATGCATGGCACGAAGAACAGCGTGACGCATGCGTCCGAGCGAGCGGCGAGAACATGCCGATCAAGATGAAGGAGCGGGTTGATGGTACGCAGACGATACGGAATTATCCTGATGGCGGTATTCGCCGTGGTTTTGGCGGCGTGTGGTGAGGAAGAGGACGAGGCAGAGCCTACCGCAGAACCGACATCGGCTGCTGTGAGCACCGTTGAGGAGGAAGACAGCGCGATAGACGAGATCGTCGATGAGGACTCAACACCAACGATCCCTGGGACTCCCGACGTCATGGCGACGCCAGCGGTGATTACCGCCGCGTCGCCCGCTGCCGCACCAGCGTCGCCGGTTGTCGCCAGTCCAGAGGCTGCCGTAGGCGCGGTTCCGGCGAATACGTCCGCGACACCAGCAAGCGGGTCGCTGATCGCCGCCACGCTCAGCGGTTCAGTGGTGCTGCCGGGGATGGCCAACGAGGCGTACGTGATCTCCGAGGACGGCTGCGTCGGCATTGGCTCGTTCGCCGGTGTTGAGGCGGGCCAGCAGGTCGTGATTCGCGACGCCGCTGGCGCCATCATCGGCGTGACGGAGCTGGGCGCCAGTGATGCCACCGATAGTTGCCAGTGGGTGTTCCAGCTCGATGTTCCGGAATCGACGTTCTACTCGGTCGAGCTGCCGATGATCGCCCAGCACGTCTTCACCCAGGAGGAAGTCGCCAGCGCAGACGGTGAGATCGAGTTGACGCTCGATTAGCGCGACGTATGCAGTGGGCAGACAGATGGTCTGCCCGCCGCGACATCACAACAGGAAAAGCCCCCGGCCTGGTTCGCCAGCCGGGGGTTTGTCGTATCGTTTTTCATGACAGGAGCCTTCAACCATGGCTATCACCCTGGCCGACGCCATCCCCCTTTCCAACGACCTGCTCGTGCGGGGCGTGATTGAGACGATCGTCAAGGAATCGGCGATCCTCCAGTACCTGCCCTTCATGCCCGTGACCGGCACCGCGGTGCGGTACAACCGCGAGGACACGATGCCCGCCGCCCAGTTCTACGATGTCGGCGACACCTGGACCGAAGCCACACCGACCTTCACGGAACACATCGCCACGTTGAAGATCCTCGGTGGCGATGCCGATGTCGACAACTTCCTCCAGTCGACCTACGCCGATGTCAACGACATCGAGGCAGAGGTGATCGCGAGCCGCGCCAAGGCGGTCGCGCATGCGTTTTCGGAGACCTTCATCTCCGGCGACAGCGGCGTGAATTTCCGGGCGTTCGACGGGCTGCAACGCCTGGTCGGCACGGCGCAGTCGATCTCGATTGCCGCCAACGGCGGGCCGCTGACGCTGGCAAAGCTTGACGAGATGATCGATCTGGTCAAGCCAGGCAAGCCGGAGGTGCTGATGATGAGCAAGCGCACCCGCCGCAAGCTCAAGTAGTTGTGGACACAATACCTACATCAATTGGGATGGACGCCGTTATCTCGTATCGCGGCTGATGGTCGGAGTGGTATAGGCGAACGGCGACATTCAGGGCTTCCAGAAGTGCCCGGCGTTGCTCATAGTCAAGCGCAGGAAGGTTCGTAGCAACCCGGAAACACCACTCCTCGATCTTGGCGAGTTGGTCTGCCGTGGCAAACCAATCCGCTTGCTGCCGCTCAACTGCCAACTGCTCTTCTTGCAGCTGCTGCTTTTGTATCGCCAAGCTATTGATCTCAGCTGTCACCAGTGCTGCAGCGTCCTCGTCATCGATACCCGCAAGGCGTCGGATAAGATTCGTCTGGCGCCGGATCGTTTCCTGGAGGCTCCGTTCGATCGCGGCCCGATTCGCCGCGTTCGGATCGGACTCGCGCCGCCGCTCGACTTCCGCCCTAATGACACTGGGCTGCATGATGATCTCTGACACATGCCGCCAGACCACTGCATCGAGCCCTTCGGTGCGAATCGTGACGGTGGGGCAGCCGTGGCGATCTCGTGACCGACTCCCATGCCGATAGTAGACGAGCCCTCTCGCAGTGA
>JACCVC010000158.1 GCA_013698305.1 Chloroflexia bacterium | reverse complement strand
ACGTAGCCAGCATTCGGCCCGATAAACGTGCGCAGGTCGCTCATTGGTGTATCCGTTCGGCTCCCTGATGCGCGCTCCCACCCCATGGTGGGCCAACACATCTTCGGCTCGTCCACGCCCGCCCCATTCCGGCGAGGTGGTGGGGATTGTGACCCCGTTGAGAGTGTCAACCGCGGGGTATGTACCGAGGGTCACAACTCCCGGAATACCGGGAAGCATACCATGTACGCCCCCGGAATCCGCGCCACCGTCGCAGCCCGCAAGGATGATGTCAAGCGGTGGAATCGGACAGTGGTTAGTCGATTATGGAGCCAGCCGGGATGAGATCAGCCGACGTGAATTGCTGGTCGCTTGCGCGGGTCCGGCTCCGCCTTCCGCAGCACCTCATGCGTCAGCGGCGCGATATCCCCCTCGCCAAACAGGATGAACCGGGCGAGATACTTCAGCGGGTTGCCTTCGGTCCAGCCGAAGTAGACGTGGGGCTGCTTGCCGGTGCGGTCGCGCATCACCAGCAGGATCGCGGCAATCGCGTTCGGCACCGACGCGCTCTTGACCCGGAGGACTCGGTATCCCTCGATCTCTTCCCCGATCACCCGCAAGGTCGGCGCGAAATCGGACGCATCAGTGATTGTCACCTCCAGGAAGATGATCGGATCCGCCGATGGAATGTGGCTCGCCTCCCGCTCCTCCCGCTCCTTGGCGAGGTACTCCCGGGAAGTTCGATCATCAGGGTGGTTGGCGATCACCCGGATGATGCCGTTCTGCGACACCTCTTCCAGCAGCCGCTCGGCGAGCTCATCGAACCTGACCTCGCCCACCCGCAACTCGGTCGACCGCCACACCCGAGAGACGAGGGACACCACGACGATACCGCCGATGAACATCAGGGCTATCTGCAAGCCCTGCGGGCGCTCAAAGACGGTGACCGCCATCGTATAGACGAAGATCGCCGCGACGACACCGAAGAAAACCGTTGCCCGGTGCTCGTTCCTTCGCGCGACGGACAGCGTGACCGCAATGGTGGCCGATGTGATCACCGCCAGCACGCCTGTGGCGTACGCGCCCGCCTGGGCATCGACCTCGGCGTCGAACAGTACCGTCACGACAAAGCAGATAAGCGTGAATATCAGGACGAGCGGTCGGGTGGCCCTGGTCCAGTCGGGAGCCATGCCATACCGGGGAAGGAAGCGCGGCACGATATTGAGCAGCCCCGCCATCGCCGACGATCCGGCGAACCACAGGATCAGGATCGTCGCCATGTCATAGACCGTGCCGAACCCTGAGCCCATCAGCTCATGCGCGATGTACGAAAGCGCCCTGCCACTAGCTTCACCGTCTGACTCGAACTCCTCCGCCGGAATCAATGTGATCGTGACGATGCTCGACGCGACAAGCAACACGCTCATGATGACCGCCGCTGACGTCAGCAGCTTGTGCGTGTTGATGATCCGTCCTCGGGGCTTTCTGGGATTGTCGCCCGGCGATCCCTTGACCAGCGGCATCACCACAACCCCGGTCTCGAAGCCGGAAAGCCCGAGCGCGAGCGCCGGAAACACCAGCAGCGCCGTTCCGATGATGAGCAATGGGTTCTCGTAGCTTCGGCTGAGCTCATCCCGCCAGTTCGACAGGAGCTCAGGATACTGCAACAGCTCCAAGAATCCGAACCCAACAACTACCAGATTCAGGATGATGTAGATCGCGACCAGCAGGACCGCGATCCCGATCGCTTCGCCAAACCCATTGAGAAACACAGCCCCGAGCAGGGCGATGAGCGCAAGCGTGATCGGAACCTCGTAGCCATGGAGAAACGCCGTCAGCGGGTTCTCGACGATGTGCGCCGTGGCATCCGCAGTCGAGAGCGTAATCGTGATGATAAAGCCGGTCGCGACGAACCCGATCAGGCACAGCACGAACAGCTTCCCCTGCCACCAGGGCAGCAGCCGCTCCAGCATGGAGATGGAGCCGTCACCGTGCGGGCTTTGCGCCGCGACCCGCTTGTATATCGGCAGCGCCCCGAACAATGTGACGAGCACCAGGATCAGGGTGGCAACCGGGGCAAGCACGCCAGCCGCCACCGCGGCGATGCCGGGCTGGTACCCGAGCGTGGAGAAGTAATCGACGCCGGTGAGGCACATCACCCGCCACCACGGATGGGTGTGCTGATCGTCCTCCGGCTGATACGCGCCCTCGGAAGGCTTGCTATATCCCTGCAGAAGCCATCGGTTGAGGCGTTTGGATGAGCGATCTGACGAAACAGGAGAAGCGACCACACGGACTCCATGCAGAATGAACGCAATCGAGACGCACCACTCCCATCTTGATGCGAGAGCGAAGTGAGGGTACGCAACATTACGTTAGAAACGCGTTAAGATCAGGCGGCAGGAGGTTAGAAACGCGTTAGAGTATGGAGACGATCCAGATTCACTGCAATCGGTACCCGACGCCCGGCTCGGTGACGATTAGCCGTGGCTTGGTTGGATCGACCTCGAGTTTTCGCCGCAGGTAGTTGATGTAGACCCGCAGCTGGCGTGAGTTCTCGGCGGCATACCCGCCCCACACCCGCTCCAGCAGATGGCGATGCGTGACGATCTTGCCGCGCTCCGCCGCCAGCGTCTGCAACAGCGAGAACTCGGTGGGTGTGAGATGCACCGGCTCACCGCTTCTGGTGACTCTATGCGCCGCCAGATCGATCACGATGTCGCCCAGCTCGATCGAGGTGACATCGTCATCCGGATGGGCGCGGCGCATGATCGCCCGCAGTCTTGCCTCCAACTCCTCGATCCCGAACGGCTTGGTGATGTAATCGTCGGCGCCGAGGTCCAGCGCCGTCACCTTGTCCTGAAACTGGCCCCTAGCGGACAGCACGATGATCGGCACCGATGTCCACGCGCGGGCATCGCGCACAACTTCGAAGCCGTCGACATTCGGCATTACCAGGTCCAGCACCACAACATCCGGGTTCCAGGTCGCCATCCGGGTCAGCGCGTCGGCGCCGTCCACCGCGACCTCGACCTCGTAGCCTTGACCGCGAAGCGCGGTCGACAGTGCCCGGCGGATCTGCCTGTCGTCGTCGACCACCAGCACGCGAAGCGGGTTCATGATGCGGGTTCCTCTCTGTCGGTGCCGTCGCGAGCGGGTTCCAGCGGCAGCCTGACCCGGATCGTCGTGCCCTTACCCCTGGCGCTTTCGGCGGAGATCATGCCACCGTGCGCTTCGACCAGCCCCTTGCAGATCGCCAGACCCACGCCGGACCCGGTAACCTCGGCATCCGGCCGCACCCGGTAAAACGTCTCGAAGATATGTGGTAGGCTGATCGGCGGTATCCCCCTGCCATGATCGGTCACGGCAATCTCTATCGCCTTTCCGCGTTGGGCCACCTTCGCGATGATCTCGATGGCGCTGCCAGGGTCGGAATACTTGACGGCGTTGCTGATCAGGTTGGTCATCACCTGCGAGATCTGCACGTAGTCAACATATACCAGTGGCAGGTCATCTGGGATTTCCAGCGATACGTGGTGCTCCGCGAGCTGGCTTTGTAGCTGCATGAGCACATGATGCAGCAGATCGGACAGGTCATGCCAATCCCGATCCGGTCGGAGCGCCCCGCCTTCGATCCTCGACAGGTCGAGCAGGTTGTCGACCACGAGCGCCAGCCAGTCAGTTGACTCCTCGATACCGGCCAACAATTCCGTGCGGGACGCGTCGTCCCAGTCGACTCGCGCGTCCTGCAACGCCGAGGCAGACATCTTGATCGCGGCCAGCGGCGTCCGCAAATCGTGGGACACCGCCGCCAGCAACGCCGATTTGAGCTCGTTGGATTGTTCCAGTGCGCGCGTACGGGTCGCTTCCTCGATTAAACGGGCGCGTTGCACCGCCAGCGCCGCCTGATCGGCGAAGCTCTTGAGCATGCGCTCGTCTTCCTCGTGGAACCTGCCTCCGCCCGGGCGACCGCTGATCTCCAGTACGCCAAACCGCGCATCGCTGGCGCCTACTGGTACGTAGAGCAGGTCATCGCCCGACCGCCGCACGAGCTGCCGCGATGCCTCCGCCAAACCGTGAGGCATCCGAACCCGGCGACCGGCGGTGCCCAGACCGGCCACCCTGCCGGTCTCAAAGACACGCCGCGCGACCTGCTCCTCCTGGCGGGTGTACCTCGCATCCAGCCCTGCCGGCCACCGCGCCGCGACATGCAACGAGTCGAGATCGGCATCGTCCTGCACCAGAAGCCGGGAGCCCCTGGCGCCATAAATGTCGACCACGCCACGCACTATCGTGGTCAGCACCTGGTCGAGCGTGACATCGCTGACCAGTGCTCGGTTGAGGTCGTAGAGCATGGACGTGCGCTGCGCCTCACGCAGCGCCTCCGCTGTGTACTCCCGCAGGCGCGACCCCAGCCACCCGCTTCCGACCGAGATCCCCAGCAGGATCAACAACCCGAACAGGTGGCGTGCTTTCTCGATCACGAGCGTGAAATAGGGTGGAAAGTAGAAGAAATCCGACACCAGGAATGCAACCACGGCACCGACGATCGCAGGTCGCGCCCCAAATGTCAGCCCGATTGCGAACAGTATCAGGACATAGACCAGGCTGAGATTGGGCGTACCGAGCAAATCCCGGAATGGGGAGAACAGGGCCGACGCCAGCAAAACCGCTAGCACGGAAACCACATAGGACAACCCGACGGTCGATCCGCGTGGCCCCGCCAGCGTTGTCCGCTCGATCCGTTCGCGCCACCGCGCCATCGTTGCGGTCACAATGACGTGCCGCTTGCTGAAACCGCCTGGCTCCGGTCGGCGGCGCAAGCCGACGTTCGGTCCATCCCGGCTACGCCTCCTCGATCCGGGATGGGTCGACCAGGCCCTCGCGCAAGGCGTAGCTCGCGGCGGCGGCCCGGCGATTGACATCGAGCTTCGCGAGAATGTTCGAGACGTGCGTCATCGCGGTGCGCGGCGCGATCGAGAGCCTGTCGGCGATCTCCTTGTCGGACTCGCCTCTTACCAGGAGACCCAATACCTGCTGCTCTCGTTTCGTCAGCCCCAGCTCCCTACCGCGGGTAAAAGCAACAACCGCATCAAACGCGCCGTCGCTCACCGGCTCCGCCACGTCGCCCGACATCGCCCGCTCGCGGATGTACGCCGTGAGCTGGATCGCCTCCGCCGCCGCCTGGTTCAGCACCTGCCGCTCACCGACCACGAACTCCCGCTCGAACACCTCCGCGCTCACGTTGCGCCGCAGCGAAGTCAGCGTGCGCTCGTTGTCGCGCCTGAACCGGCCTGCGATACCGATATTCTGCTCCGCCCGCACCGACGTCGTCGTGCCGAACAGCCGCACCGCCTCTCGATGGAACCCGAACCGCTCCGCCGCCTGAGCGATCGCCTCGATCACTTCGGTCATGACACGGCGCGACCCCATCTTCTGCAGGATGTCGAGTGACCGGTGCAACCGGTCCACCGCCTGGATCGCATCACCACGAACAAGATCGAGACGCGCCAGCGCCAGCATGATGCACGCCAGGCAGTAGGGGTCATCGACCTTTGCCTGGAACTCCAGCCCCTCCTCCAGCATGATCCGGGCAAGCTCGAAGTCATCGCGGGACCAGGCGATCGTTCCCAGAGAGTAAAGGCTCAGCGCGATGCCACGAAGGTTGCCGATATCGCGCCGGATTCTGAGCCCTTCAGCGTGAAATCGCTCTGCCTGCTCGAAATCCCCCTCATTGAGCGCCAGGTCACCCAGATTGGACAACGTGGCCGGCAGGTTTCGCGGCTCCCCTTTGTCGCGGCGGATTGCCAGGCTCTCTTCAAGACTCTCCCGCGCCAGATCGTGGCTGCCCTCGATCATCTGCACGAGCCCGAGATTGTTGAGCTCATCGGCGATGCCGTCGCGATCACTGATGGAGCGATACAGCGCAAGGCTGTCCCGATAGTGAATCGAGGCGCGGGTGTGATCGCCGAGCTCGAGGCGCAGGTTGCCGAGATGATTCCTGGCCAGAGCTTCGGTCTTCACCGGGAGATCCATGACATCGCGGTAGCCGAGCATCTGCTCCAGCAATCGCGCGCCCTCGATCACCTGACCGCGGATGAGCCAGTACCTCCACATGACGGAGGCGAGCACTATCCCCGCTTCGCCGAACGCTTGTGGGTGTTCGGACGCGGTCTCGATCCCGCGGCGCACATTGCCCAGCTCGAGATCGAGCCGGGCAAGCCAGAGCTTCTGGTCCCGCCCGACCAGCACCTCGTCGACATCACGCAGATCGTGGTGAAAGAAGCGCAACGAGCGAACCCGCATCAGGAGAGTCTCGTCAGCCCGCTGGAGCTGTTCCGCGCCATACTCCTGAATCGTCAGCATCATCCGGAGGCGGATATCATCCTGAACGGCCGGCGGCATCTGAAGCAGGCTCTTGTCCAGCAGAGACTGCACATGCTCCATCAGGTTCGGCAGCGCGTCACCGGTCCCCGGATCGGCGCCGTATTGCCGCAGGAATGCGCGCTCTTCGTCGGTGATGGGCGCGCTGACCACCGCTTCCGCCGCCTCGAGCGAAAAGCTGTCGACGAAGACCGACAGCCGGCGAAACACCACCTTCTCACGCGGATTCAGCAGGTCGTGGCTCCATCTGATCGCGTCACGCATGGTCTGGAGCCGGGCCGGCTGATCTCGCGGGCCACCTGTCAGCAGAGCCAGCCGGTCGTTCAGCCGGGCTCTCAATGCCGACAGGGAGAAGATCTTGATCCGCGCCGCCGCCAGCTCGATCGCCAGCGGCAGCCCGTCCAACAACCGGGTGATCTCCCCGATGGTCTGCGCCATCTCCGGCGTGGGATCGAACGACCGGCTCGCCGCCTTGCAGCGTTCGACAAACAGCCTGACGGCGGAGTACTCCATCAGCTCGGACTGATCGCCATGTACCGTGTTCGCGGGAGGAAATTCGAGCGGGCCAACGGCATACTCGTATTCGCCGATGATGTGCAACGGCGTCCGGCTGGTGACGAGAAAGCTGATTTCGGGACTGACATGCAGCAAGTCGGCGATCACTGTGGCGGCGGGAGTGACCTGCTCGAAGTTATCGAGCAGAAACAGGATCGCCTTGTCCTGAAGGCCGCGGGCCACGCGGCTCCACAGCGCTTCTGACCCGCTATCGCTTATGCCCAGACCTCTCGCGATCGCGGGCAGCACCAGGTCTGGCGCGGTGATCGCGGCGAGGTCGATCGTGATGACGCCATCGGGGAAGTCATCAGGCAGCCGGGCGGCGACATGGAGGGCAAGGCGTGCTTGCCCACGCCACCCGGACCCGTCAACGTGACGATGCGCACATCGGGCCGTTCGAGCAAATCGATGACGGCACGCGCGTCATCGTCCCGCCCGACGAGACCGGTCATAAGCTGTTGTGGCGTCAATCGATACATGCGGCGCCCGGTCGTGGGAGGATGCACCAGCCATGCATCATCCGAGCAATCTGATCCCGATGGGTGTACATCGAGTAATGTCCTGTGTGTGGAAATGCCGCCGGAGCCGAGCGCCCTCACGCTCGCATTCTGGTCTTTGGCATGGTCAAGTGTACCGGTTCCGCGCCGGAATCACATCCGGCGCATTGTCTTTCGACGTAGGCATAATCAGTGACACCTTGTCGGAATCCCGGGAGCACACGACGCATGATCAGCTTCAGCCGGCGTTCGCTGTTCGCCGTCCCCCTCGCCCTGACATTGGGCCATACGCCCGCGATGGACGCGGCGTCACTGCGGCAGGAGCCGCAGAGGAACGACATCCCGTGGCCCATCCCCGACTGGCCCGAGGCGTCTCCCGGAGCGTTGAACATCGACCCGTCGCTCCCCGACCTCCTTGACTCCGCCGCCCTGGCCGCGCCGAGCATCACCGGGGCCGTCGTGATCCGCCACGGCGCGATCGCCGCCGAGTACGTTGCCGAGGGTTGGTCTCGCGACGAGCCCGCCGACATCCGCTCATGCACCAAGAGCGTGGTCGCGGCGCTGGTGGGCGCCGCCCGGCGCAACGATCTTCTCCCGGACCTCAGCGTCACGATCGGCGATCTCATTCCCGACCGGATTCCCGCCAACGCCGACCCTCGGGTTGCCGGCATTCCGCTGTGGAGCCTGCTCACCATGACCTCGGGGATCGCCTGGGACTGGTCGAGCGATTACGAGCGCCTCGAGGCGGCGGACGATCCCGTCACGTACACGCTCAGCCAGCCGATTGCCTACGAGCCAGGCGCATTCTACGCCTACAACAGTGGCGGATCGAACCTGATCGGGCTGATGGTCGCCTCAGCCGCCGGGCAGCGGCTGGAGGAGTATGCCGAGGAAGTTCTGTTCGCGCCGCTCGGCATGGATCCGGGAATCTGGCGGCTGTCGCCCCAGGGCGAGGCCATCGGAGGGTACGGGCTCCGGCTGACGCCTCGCGACATGGCCAGGCTCGGTTATCTCTACCTCAACAACGGTATTTGGGACGATGAGGAGATCATCACGCCCGCCTACATCGAGCAGAGCACGATCCGGCAGAGCAGCGGCGACCCGACCGGAGGCACTCCGTACGGGTACCAATGGTGGGTTTCGAACGCCACCAGGTACGACGCATTCTATGCACTGGGCTTTGGCGGGCAGGTCATCTACGTTGTGCCCGAGCTGGACCTGATCGTCGTCACCGCCGTCGGCGACATCGACGTTCCGCTCTACCCGCCGCGCCCGATCATCGAGTCGACCGTGATTCCGCTGGTGTATCCGGATTAACGACATGACAAACCGGGTGCCGCTCCTACCGAAGCGGCGCCCGGTTTGTCTGTCCAGATTGTTCACAATTCGCCCTACGACCCCGCGGGCGCCGATGTCGACCAATCCCGCATCGCCTGGTCGCCCGGACGGTCGACGTGGACATGCTCGTCCACCCGTGTCACCCAGTCCAGCGGGATCCAATGGTGATTGCCCTGGTCGTCCCTGGTCAGCTTGATGGTATTGCCAGCGTCGAGGTGATCGACCGTCGCGAACTGCCCACCGTTCGAACAAACAACGGGCATATGATCCTGGATCTGTGATTTAACGTCTGCCATCGCGGCATTCCTTCCATCTCAAACAGTTGAGCCAACGAGTTCACTGGCCCGCTCTTATCCCCTTCGCAGACCGTGTGCCACCGCCCAAATCGGCAAATACCTGCATCCGGGTGCGACAGATGAGAAGTTTTGGGGTATGGTATGTGGACAATTGTGCCCGCTTGGGCCAAGTGAAGAGCCGACCGCATCAGGAGGATCTGACATGATTCGTCGTTCTGCCGTAGGCCGTACCAATCGGTCCACCATCTCTCGCCGCCGGGCGTTGCAGGGTGTTGGTGGTATGGGACTCGCCACCTATCTCGGCACCCGCGCCACCGGCGCCGGCGCCGCGACCCTGGTTCAGGCGACCCCGACCACCGACATCTCGGGAACGGAACTCAGCATCCTGCAATGGTCGCACTTCGTGCCGTCGTTCGATGTCTGGTTCCCGGAATTCCTCGCTGAATGGGGCGAAGCCAACGGTGTCGAGACACAGGTCGACATGATCAACACAGCTGATATCCCGGCAACCTTCGCGGCGGAGATCAGCGCTGGCTCCGGACACGACATCGTCGAGCATATCTCTTCCCTGCCACAGTACGAAGAAGCGGTCCTTGACCTGACCGATCTGGTCGCCGAGGCCGAGAATCGTCACGGTCCGCAACTGGACATGGCCAGGCGCAACTCCTACAACCCGACCACTGACACCACCTATGGGTTCTGTCACGGCTACGCGGCGGACCCCGCAAATTACCGCCAGAGCCTGTGGGAAGCCATCGACTTCCCCGATGGGCCCGCGACCTTCGATGACCTGTTGAGTGGCGGCACAACCATCTTTGATGAGCAGGGTGTCCAGATGGGCATTGGCATGTCGCAGGAAATCGACTCCAACATGGCCGCCCAGGCGTTGATCTGGGCCTTCGGCGGCGCGGTTCAGGACGAGAACGAGAACATCATCATCAACAGCCCGGAAACCCTCGCGGCGGTCCAGTACATGAAGGATCTTTTCGAGAGCTGTATGACGCCTGAAGTCTTCGGCTGGAACGCCGCCTCCAACAACCAGTTGCTGGTTGCGGGGCAGGCGTCATACATTCTTAACTCGATCTCGGCCTATCGCACCGCGCAGGAACAGCAACCGGAAACCGCTGAGGACATCTTCTTCAGTCCACCACTGGTCGGCCCTGGCGGCGAGGACCGGGCGTTGGCGCATGGACACGCCGTCTTCACCGCGATGATCCCGACCTACTCCGAGAACCCGGACACGGCGATGGAGTTCCTCCTCCACCTCACCGCGAACTATCAGGCGGCCGTGGAAAACAGCCAGCTCTACAACTTCCCGTCATTCCCGGATACGTACCCGAACCTGTTCGACGAGGATGGGCCGCTGTTCAACGATCCCTACGGATCGGTGCCGCCGGACAAGCTCGCGCCGCTACAGGATGCCAATGACTGGACGGTGAACCTCGGTTGGCCTGGTCCCGCCAATGCCATGATCGGTGAGGCGTTCAACACGTTCGTCCTGTCCGACATGATGGCCAGAGCTGCCCGCGGCGACCAGACGGTCGAGGAGTCCGTGGCGGAAGCGGAAAACCAGCTTACGATCATCGCCCAGCGCTGGCGCGACGAAGGGCTCATGGGCGGCGGCCAGTAGGTCGCATGCCTGTCACCTTGCGGGTCTGAACAAGGACGTCATGAACCAGCCGGCTCGAGCGGACCACCTCTGGTGGTGACGCACGGCGGGCTGGTTCGTGGCGCATCGAGCGGAGCACCATGGCACGAGTTGAAACACGGCAGTTGACCAAGACCTTTGGCGACGGCGCCGCGGCGGCGGTCAACGGTATCGACCTTCGCACCGAGGACGGCGAGTTCCTGGTGCTGCTCGGCCCTTCGGGCTGCGGCAAGACAACCCTGCTACGCATGATCGGCGGGCTGGAGCAA
>JACCVC010000142.1 GCA_013698305.1 Chloroflexia bacterium | reverse complement strand
AACCACTCGGGCATCGGCGTTTGCGCCGCTGAGAACTTCTGCACGAACGACTTCTCGAGCCCAAAGGCGACCGCGTACGGCAGGTATCGCTCGAAGATCTCCTTTGCTTCGGTCAGGTTTTCCCGCTCGTCGATGTCTGCAAGATAGGTTCGGAACGCTTTCCATTTGGCCGAAGCCTCCGCCCCCTCGCGCGTCCTGGTCGGCATTCGGCTCGCCAGGACTCCCGCGTACAGCCCAACCAATACCGCCGCAACAATCGGGAACGCGATCCAGCCACTGGTGAAGTCAGTCGTCGTCACCACCAGCAGCGCCAGCCCGACGATAGCAACCACGAACACCACCGCTATCGTAGCCCAGCGCTGGCGGGTCACATGCGGCGACTCGGGGAAGTAGTCATGTTCGACAAGCTCGGTGTGGTACCCCTCCGCGATGGCGTCCGCCTGGGTCGCGTAGCTCTCCCGGAACGCGCCCATGGATACCTTTTGACCCACCTTGCCATTCAAGCCGAAGATTGCGTCCAGCAACCTGTCTTCAAACGGGCGCGTGGGCTTGTCAGGATCGAGCAGTTCGAATTCGTGCGTATAGTGCGCGCCAAGCCCGAACATGCCTCCTTCGTTGCCCGATTCGTTGATTTTGATCACGCCCCGCCGGGCGAGGTCGAGCGCCGTCGCAAGCACATCGTGAACCTGCACCTGCTCGTCCACCAGGGCGCCTACCGCGCCTGGTGAGAGATCGTCGGGTGGATCGGCCATATACTCGGCCACCACCCCCACATGCGGATCGCGCCCTCTCGTATACCAGGCCAGGGAGAAACCGAGACCACCAACAACAAGCACCAGCAGCCCCGCCGCGAAGTAAACGGTGCCAGCAACAGCAGATCGTTCGTCTTGCTCCAGTTGCTGCTCGCGTACCTGGTCATTCCGCTGCTGCCAGGAAGGCACCGTCGCGTCAGTGATCGGAGGGAACTGGAGCCGGACCTCGAAGCTATCGCCGGCTCCCAGTGACGTTCGCTCCCAGGTGTAGGTCGCTCCCTCCACCTCAACGCCGTCAGGGGCGGACACGATCTGGTCCTGGGGGACCTCTTCCGGTAGCGTCACCGTCACGGTCGATGCGTTGACTGGAGCGATCTCGGTAACGTCGCTGGCGATAGCGGTCCACCAGAGCTGCTGGTTGGCGGGTTCGAGATCGGGGTAGACCCGCAACGCCCCGAACACGTCGTACTCCAGCCGGATATATCGGCTCTCGGCGCCGGAAGTGGGCTCGAAGGCGTAGTCCAGGTTTAAGGCCGAGGCGCTGGCACCATAGGTAAACGTCCCTGGCTCCCTGTCGTACGCAGATGAGGGAACGTACTCTGCGGGTTCCGCCGTCTCGGGGCTGCTGCCGATCAGCACCGACAGGTTGGCGATCTCCTCGATCCGGTTGAGCGGAATGTCGGCGAAGCCGGTCGAGAACGCGCCGCTGAAGTCGACCCACTGCTCCTCGACAACATGCAGCGATCCATCCGACCGCACGTCTATCGTCACATCGTACTGATCCCACTCGACCCCGCTCTGGGCATCGACATGGTCGGTCACGGCGAACGCCGATACGATCGCAACGAGCAAGATCGCTACGACCGTGACCACCCGAAAGAGCCAATCCCGAAGGGCCGAAGGTGAATGCATCTGTTGGCTACTCTTTCATCTCAAGGCCAGCCCGCATCCGGCGAGGAAGAGGGGTCGAGCCCGTTCGTTGTACCGCGTTGGTCCCGACAGCGACAGGTCGCGAAATGGTCATACCGGGTACCATTGTACGAGGTTCCCGATTCGCACTCGAACCGGATTCGGCGGGCCGCTCACGATCCCAGGAGGAAACGCGTGTCACAATCCGTGACGACACCGGAACCGATCACCGCGTCGCACATTCGAACCATCCTGAGCCAGCATGGATACCGGATCACGTCTCCCCGGCAGCGTATCGTGGAGCAGGCGTTATTGCACGATCGCCCGTTTACGGCGGAGCAGCTGGTGGCGGAACTGCGGAATCACGAAGATGGCTCCGAGTCGAACATCGGTCGCGCCACCATCTACCGCACGCTAGAAATCCTGGCATCGATGGACGTCCTTTCCCGCGTCATCCAGCCGGGCGGCCACGCCGCCTATGTCGTGGACGCGCCAGGTCATCGCCATCACCTCGTGTGCTCGCAGTGCAGCGCCACCGTCGCCTTCACCAGTTGCCCGATCGACGAGCTTGTGCAGGACCTCATCGCCGATACCCAATTCCAGATTCATGACCACATGCTCGAAGTGTTCGGCCTCTGCCCGGAATGCCAACCCCCGACTAATGGCACATAGGTTCAGACCCCGAGTCTGCCCAAGGTGGCCACGCACTTGACCTGGCCAGTGGCAGCCTTCTCCGTTCTGGAGAAGAATTCGTTGATTTTGGCAGGGTTTTCAAGTCTGCCATCTACTCCGATGGTACCGCAGAAACATGGCCACCCTGGCAGGTCGGGACGAGAAGATTGCCAAGGCGGCCAAGTTGAGGGCATAGGCGTGGTGGCAGTGTTGCCCGGAAGATCGGGCACAAGACCCGATCCTACCTGGGTGGCGGACCGTCAACGCGTTGCCGTGCAGCCGATGTTGACCATTCGCCACGCAGCGCCACCAGGCATGAAGATTCCGCCAGTCAAGTCGCTCCGCCCCGACGGTGGACGGAGACGGCCGATAAGTTCGCCCGCCCAATTTCGGGGCGGACCCACCCCACGTCGGACCTCAAGCTGGTACGCAATCGCGATGCAAATCAATCGTTAGCTTCAGTATTGACACAATGTCTCACTATTGGTACGGTAGCGTGGTCCTCCGGCTACATTCCGTACGGATGAAATACCCCTTCGCCACGGCCCTACCCCAGGATTCCCAACGTGCTTTCAACCCCGGCGAGCGCTGAGTCGGTCAGGACCGTGAACTCCTCCGACCCCCTGCTCGCGACCGACCATCTCAGCATCCACTATGGCGCCCGATCGGCGCTCAACGATGTGACACTCACCATTGAGCCTGGCACCGTGACGAGCCTGCTCGGCCCAAACGGCGCCGGCAAGAGCACGTTGCTCAAGGCGTTCGCCGGCGTGGCGCCACCGTCGCACGGGTCGATTCAGTTTCGCGGCGCAACCCTCAAGCGACCACATCCCGACATCACGTATATCCCGCAGCGAAGTGGCGCCGAGTGGACGTTCCCGATCTCGGTGATCGAGGCCGTCCTCCTCGGGCTCGCCAAGCGAACGCCCCGCTTTCGAGGGTTCAATACGCAGGAACGACAACGGGCGCTCGACGCGCTGGGCCACGTCGGCATGTTGCCGCTGGCGGACATCCAGATCGGCGCGCTGTCCGGCGGTCAGCAACAGCGCGTGTTTCTGGCCCGCGCGCTGGTCACCTGCGGCGATGTGCTGCTGCTGGACGAGCCGTTCACCGGGGTTGACGTGCCAACCCAGGACCTGTTTCTGGACCTGTTCGAAAGCCTGTCCCGTCAGGGCATCACCATCATCTTCGCCACGCACGACATCGAGCACACCGTCCGATCCGCCAACAGGGTGATTCTGATCAACAACCGGATCATCGCCGACGGCCCTCCCGCCGATGTGCTGAGCGACGACGTCCTGTCACGCGCGTTTCAGGGCAGGATCATGATCTTCGGCCAGGACCACGGTCGCCTGGATGAGGCAGGAATCCAGTTGTGATCGATCAACTCCTGGAACCCTGGCAATTTGCCTTCATGCAGAACGCGTTCCTCGCGATCATCATCGTCGGGATCACCTCCGGCATCATCGGCACGTTCGTCGTCCTGCGCGGTGTCGGCTTTCTCGGCGACGCGCTGGCGCACGCGATCTTTCCGGGTCTCGCGATCTCGTTCATCACCGGCGGGAACATCATCGTCGGCGCGGTCATCGCTGCGATCATCGTCTCGTTGCTGATCGGCGCGCTCAGTCAGCACCAGCGCGTCACCAACGACACTGCCATTGGCGTCTTGTTCGTAGGCGCGTTCGCGCTCGGCATCGCGCTGATGACCAGCCAGACAGCCTTTCAACGTGACCTGACGTCGTTCCTGTTCGGGTCGATTCTCGGGGTGACTCGCGAGAATCTCGTGACGATCACCGTGGTTTCCGCCATGCTGCTGGCGGTGCTGTACTACTTCCGGCGAGAGATCACGACGATCTCGTTCGACCGCACCTTCGCCGCCGCAACAGGCCTTCACATCTGGCGATACGACCAGCTCTTCCTGATCCTGCTGGCGCTCACGATAGTGGCCGGGTTGCAGATCGTCGGGAACGTCCTGATTCTGGCGATGTTGATCACTCCTGCCGCGACCGCGCGATTGCTCACCGACCGCCTGTGGCTCATGGCGGCGCTTTCGGCGATGATCGGCGCGTTCTCCGGCATCGTCGGGCTCTACGTCTCGTGGTATCAGGGCATCGCGTCCGGCTCGGCGGTCGTGTTAACGGCGACCGTTGTATTCTTCCTCGCGTACCTCTTTGCGCCCAACACGGGCATCATCACCCCGCGCGCCCGTCGCGCCCTTCACCACCCCAACCCTGAACACCACGATCCTGTTGACGCGTCGTCGATGCTACACAAGCCGTGAGGCACGGTACGGGAATTGCATTACAGAACCTTGATGGGCAGTCCGATCCGCTATCGGTTGACCCCACAACGCACGAATGCGCCTCTTGACACAAGGGCCGCATACTTCGTCAGGAGACCTCAATGAGCCAGAATACCGATGCCAAGCCTTCCGGCAGCCAGCAGCACGACCAGGTTGCTGACTGGATTCACTCTGTTGTCGCCCTGGAAGGGCATATCGAGGAGGCGATGGATCGCCAGTTGAAGATCGAGGCTCCGACCTCAGAGCTCAACGACGCCATCCAGCACTTTCACGACTCTGTCCGGGACAGCAAGCGGCGGGCTGAAGCCTACGCTGAGCAGTACGGATCGAAAGCCTCTGGCGGAATCGTAGCCAAGGGGGCGGAAATCCTGGGCGCCGCAGCCGGTCTGATCGACAAGGTCCGCAAGGACAACGTCGCAAAGTCGCTCCGCGACGACTATACAGCGTACAACTTCGCCGCGATCAGCTATACCATGCTGCACACGACGGCGATGGCTGTGAACGACAAGCAGACGGCTTCGTTTGCCGAGCAGGGTCTTCGGACCTATGCCGGGCTGGTTCAGAAAATCAACCACGTGATGCCAGCGGCGGTTCTCCATGACCTTGAGGAGAATCCGGACATGCCGATTGACAGGAGGCAGATCACCGAGCAGTGCCGCAAGATGATCGATGACGCCTGGAAGTCCACTGCGCAGTAGGTCGCGCATCAATACGTAGGGGCGAATTCCGAAGGATATCTGCCCGGTTCGCCGCTTACGTCGGACAAAACGTCTTTGCGAAGTGGTTGATAGATATCATGCTTGGGACGTAGCAACCTCTTGCGCGCGCTTCGTACAGGCCGGGCGACTATCCCTGCAGGGAAGTCGCCCGGCCTGTATCGGCGCGGATCCTGCTAATCCTCGATCTCTTTGGCGTGCTCCTTCTCGGCGATGGTCAGCGCCTCGTCGGCAATCGAGACCATCCGGTCGACTTCGTCCCGCGTGACGACCAGGGGCGGCGCGAAGTGCATGACCTCCCAGGTTCGCGTGATGAACCCGCGCTCCATCAGCAACTCGCTCACTCGTTTCGCGAACGGGTGCTCCTTGCCCCATTTCGACTTCTTC
>JACCVC010000140.1 GCA_013698305.1 Chloroflexia bacterium | reverse complement strand
ACCGGCGTCTGATCTGTGTCGACGAGTTCCGCCGGGACCGCGGTTCGCCTTCTCCCTGCTGGGGAAACTTTTCCGGACTGCACAATGACATATCTGGGAATCGTGCGCCGGTGTTCCGTCTGCGTGTCCCGATCTTCCAACACCTGGGTTTCATAAAGGACGTCGGAGACGCGGCCAATCGGCTTGCCGAGCCGGCTTACGACCTGTCGGCCTCGGATCGTGCGGTCGTAATGTGAGAGGTAATCAGGTTCGCCGAGACCCCTGAGTGGCGCCACCGCATCCGTGATCACCACCGGTCCGCCCGAGCGAGGTCCGGTCATCAGCAGACGAGCCGCGACGGTCTGGATCGAATAGGCTGTATCGGTGAGTCCGATATGAACGGCGGTCGTGCTGGAAAAGATCTCGTGTGCCGTGCGAAGTACAGGAGCCTGTTCCGAGGTTACGGCGATCAACGGCGAGCCGACGACGACGCGATGTTCCACATAGGTCGCCTCGTCGAGGTCGAACCCGAATTGCGCCAGGGCGCGGGTGAGCTGGCGATTGGTGACCTGGAGGCGGGAGCCATCCTCATCCTCACCGTTTCCGTCGTGGCGAACGTCCCGAATGCTGGCCAGCATGACGCCAATCGGTCCCGCCACCAGGTAGCTCGCCCGGTCTTCCGGCAGGATCAGCGATGTCAGACCCTGCAGCCAGCTTCCGACCGTCTCCAGTGCGGACGATGCCACCGCGCGAGACAGCACGGTTTCGCGCCGTGTATGGCTCTCGGTATCGACGATACGATCGCGAAGGATCACCGAGATGGCCGCGGGAGGCTGATCGGACTTGCGAAGCGCCGACAGCGCATGTTCCGCGTCGATGGTGTCATCGAACAGCGCGATGATGGTGCGCAGCGGAGGTCGCGTTTCGCCTTCCAGCGGATCCGGCTGTTGGCCGTTGACGATGAGCGACTCGATCATGGCTGTGCACCGCCGCCCAAAACGCTTGCGCTGGACGGCTCATCGAGCATCGACTTTCCGAGCCGGGTGGTGGGCCGATTGCGGTCTTCCTCCGATTCCACAAACGGGGAATTGAGAGCCGTTGCCGATAGCGGCATGACGTCCATCGTGCGCAGCTCGGTGACGATCCGGTCATCGCGCAGCCGAAACAGATTCTGGATGATGACCTGGGTTGCGGCGCCGATCGGGATCGCCAGCAGCGACCCGAATGGACCCGCCAGGGCATTGCCCACCAGCACGGCGAGCACGACGGTGAGCGGGCTCATGCCCACGGCGTTCTTCATCACCCGAGGGACCAACACCGCGCCCTCAAGTTGCTGAAGCACGAAGACCACCGCGATGACTATCAGCGCTTTCTCGGGAGAGTCGGCGAGAGCGATCAGCGCGGCGGTGCCACCTCCAATGAACGGACCGATGAACGGAATCGCGGCGGTGAGTCCCGCCCAGATCGCCAGGGCGAGCCAGAATCGGAGATCGAGCAGATAGTAGGCAATGCCTGAGGCAGTGCCGATCACGATCATGAGAAAAAGCTGCCCGCGGGTCCAGCCGCCGATCTTGAACTCGATCTCGTCCCAGATCGAGTGGACGCGATCGCGCCGGTCGAAGGGGATCAGACCGAAGAGTAGACGCTTTAACGTCAGCTTCTCGGTCATCCAGTAGTAGGCGACGATCAGCAGCGAGAACAGCGAGATCAACAGGCCGACAACGGACGTCGCCAGCCCCAGTGCCCGGTCCTGCCCTATCTGGGGCCCCGCCCTGAGCTCATCATATCCGTTCTGGATGCGCCACAGGGTCCTGTAGCTGGTACTCTGGATAAAGCCATTGTCGATCTCAAGCGCCTGGGCGCGAAGATTGTCGAAGATCTCCGGTACCGCGGCGTCGAAGGCGGTGACCTGCCGGACGAGCACCGGCACGACCAGATAGACCGTCATGCCGACGAAGGCGAACAGCGCGGCGTAGATGATCAGGATGCCCTGACCGCGATTGAGCCCTGCGCGTCGCAGGCGAAAAACCAATGGCTCGATCGCGGTACTGAAGATGATACCGAGAATCAAGAGGACGACGATGGAACGCGCCTGGATCAAGAGCCACACCAGGGCCAGCACCGCCAGGATCGCGGCGGTGTAAAGCATGACGCGGATGGGGGAGAAGCCCGTTGTCACTGGTTTTCCTTCGATGCCGGACGGCGAGATGCGCCTGATCACCCCTGCGAGCACGCAGCTTGCGAGCACGTGTTTGAGTTGATTCTACAAAATCCGGGGAAGCCATGTGAACCGGGGTCATGTCTTATGGCGCGTTGCGATATGCCGCGGCATTGTTGGGCCGTAATTCAAGCTCTCTGCGGAGCTCGTCGTATCCATCCCGGCCCATGAGCGCGTAGGTGGCATTCTTGCCCGCTTCGACTCCCGGCTGGCCAAAGGGATCGACATCGTACAACGCGCCGGCCATCACCGTCTGGAGCTCCAGCAGGTAGAACAGCTCGCCAATCGCGAACGCGTCGATCACCGGAGTCGTGATCGAGAGGTTGGGTCGGTCCGCATTCGCCAGGGCCCAGGCGGTAGCCACGCGCTCCTTGTCGAGAAGTGCCCCAAGCTCCCCCCCTTTGAGGTAGGAGAGGTCCGGGATGCTTTCGGGCGGCGTGGGTATATCGACCTGGTCGCGATAGCCTCCCACGGCGATCAGCTGGATTAGCTTGTCGTTCGGCCCTTCGGTGTAGAGCTGGATCTGCGAGTGCTGGTCGATGGCGCCGAGCGCCTTGATCGGCGTCTGGCCAGCATAGACGACCTCATTGTCCACCGAAAGCTTCTTGCCCAGGCTCTCCGCCCAAAGCTGTCGGAACCAGTCGGAGATGCCGTACAGGGCGTCGACGTAGGGCATGGTGACGAGCATCGACTTGCCACAGCGGTTGTCGGCAATCCATGAGATTGCGGCGAGCAGGTAGGCCGGGTTTGCGCGCACATCCCCGGAGCTGGCGCGGTCCCGCATGGCTTTCGCTCCGGCGAGGAGCTGATGGACATCGATGCCAGCGATAGCGGCTGGGATCATCCCCACCGCGCTGAGCACGGTCTGGCGCCCGTCCACACCGGGAGGCGCCGGGAAGGTGCGGTAGCCCTCCTGGTCGGCGAGTTGACGCAGCAGGCCGCTTGCCGGGTCGGTGGTGGCGACGATCTGCTTCCTTGCCTGTTCCTCCCCGACGGCCTCGATCAGCGCGTCCCGCACCACCAGGAAGTTCGCCATCGTCTCGGCAGTCTGCCCGGACTTGGTGACGACGTTGACCAGCGTCTTGCCGAGGTCGACCGTGTCAAGCGTCGCGGCGACCTTCTCCGGGTCTGGGTTGTCGAGGATGAAGATGCGCGGGCCGCCCCGTTTGCCGTCCGGCAGCATGTTCCGGTAGGGGTGGGCGAGCGCCTGGATCGTGGCGATCGCGCCGAGCGAGGAGCCTCCGATGCCGATCAGTATGAAGTCCTGATACGTGTCCCGCACCTCGCTGGCAAAGGCGACGATTCGGTCGGCGAGCGCGGTGTCGTCCGGAAGGTCCATCCATTTCTGCTCGCCAGCATCGTGTTCCGATTGCAGACGGTCGTGGTGCTGGCTGACCTTGCCGCCGATGTCGTCGAGGTCGGCCTCGCTGATCCCGTGCTCTTCGCCGACGACACTGCTCATCGCATTTTGGTAGTCGATAACCAGGCGTGACTGCTGACTGGATGTGGGCATTCGTCGCGCTCCTGTGAGGTGATGCCGAAAGATGCTGCGCCCGTCAGAGGCGTGGCTCTCAACCGGGCAATGTTATTTGATAGTAGCATCGGAATGTTGTGGCAGGAACCGTTGATCCTTCGTTGTCAGTGCTTCGCGAGTGCGGCGAGGTCGCGCAACACGATGCCGGTCGCGGGTGGCCGCGCCGTCATTGGCGTGGCGAATGACCTCTGATGCGCCGCCAGCATCGCCCGGATCGTCCATAGGCAATCGCGTCCCTGGCATTCCGCCATGGCCGCCCGCGTGCGCCGCTTGACGTCGTTCACGGTTGTTGCGCCGTGTTCGATTGCGTGTAGGACGTCTGCGATGGTGACCCCTTCATCAGGGCAAACCAGCGTCTGAGCCGTCGCTTGAGATGGCAAGAGAGGCGTTCCGTCTTCGTTCCAATCGCCCCGGGCGGACAGTATCGACTTCGAAATGTCACCACCTTTGATTGCATCGGCAAGGATCTTTGCGGTGTCCGCGGCTTCGTAAATCATTGGATCTGTATCGCCACCGATGCCCGCCGCGTTGCCGATCACCGAGATCAACGTCCCTCCCACCGCGAACACCCGACCAGGAGTGATGACATCGCCGCCAGCGGTCGGCGAGAATGTTGTCGAGATGCCGGCCATGCGGGCCAGCATGTTCTCTGTTTGGAGGCCATTGTCGAGCAGCACATGGGCCGTCTCGACCTTGGATGCACCAATGCGAACCCCCTCGACCGCATGAGTCCCCACGATCTCGACGGACCTGCCTTCGGCAAGTACTTCGTCATGGATGATCTGGAACCGGGCCAGATCGGGACTGGAGCCATCTCGACGTGCGTGAGGACCGCGCAGTACCACGACGACTGTGCCATCTGCGAGGGAACCGGCGGCGTGGGTCGCGCCCATCGCTCCCGGTAAATGCCAGCCCGGAACCGGGAACGGAATGTCGATGGCGCCGGTCGCGATGATGACCGCGCCAGGCGCGCGGTAGCTCGTCCGTTCGGCGTTCGTTACGGCCACCGCGCCGTCGGCAAAGACGCCCCAGACACGCGCGTCGTACTCGCACCCGACGGTACCGCCATCTGGCGGAGCCGGATTGCGTTCCAGTGCGATGGCATTCACGTTGGAAAGCCGGGCGGCTTCCAGCGCGGCCGCGCCACTCAATCCGAGACCGATGATAAGCATGTCGGGATCGTGTTCCTCGCTGTTAGGCACGGCATTCCTCATACGATAGCGGCATTGGGGGAAGGCTGATTCTATTTGCAAGCTACCCGGTAGGGCACCCACTCGTCAAGTGATGTTTCCGTCACCGATCGTGCATATTTCACTGGTATACTCGGGCAACGAGCGGTTCAGTCTGAGATTGAGGATGATGGACCTTCGTTATGGATCGAGATCGGGCAGATTACGAGGAGGAAGCGCCACGTGAGCGTCAGAACCGAAGAACCGACCAAAACCATGTCGCCGGAGGCAATCGAACAGGACGCCCTGGATCACGTCTGGATTCATCAGGCGCCGTGGTCCGATATCGCCGAGAATGAGGGGATGCGGGTCTTCTCCAGAGGAAAGGGAACGACGCTCTGGGACGTGCGCGGTCGAGAGTATCTGGACGGCATTTCCGGTCTCTGGGTGGTCAACGCCGGGCACGGTCGAGAAGAGATCGGGCGGGTGATGGGTGAGCAGGCCGGCAAGCTGGCCTACGCCTCGGCGATGTCGTTCACCACTGAGCCAGCCGTCGAGCTCGCGCACAAGCTCGCCGAGATCGCTCCCGGTGACCTGTCTCGGGTCTACTTCAGTTCGGGCGGTTCCGAGGCAGTCGAGACGGCGCTCAAGATCGCCAAACAGGTCCAGGCGATGCGCGGGTTCCCCCGGCGATACAAGATCATCGCCCGCCGCGGTTCATATCACGGCATGACGCATGGCGCAATGAGCCTCACCGCCGCTCGGAATGAGAACTATTTCGGCCCGTTCATGTACGGCGTGTCGTACGTGCCGCATCCTAACCAGTACCGCAGCGACTTCGGTCTCGAAGGCGAGGAAGCCGATGTCATGGCGGCCCGCTACGTCGAGCAGGAGATCGAGAACCAGGGTCCGGAGACGGTGGCGGCGGTGATTGGCGAGCCGATCTCGTCGGCGGCGGGAGTGCATGTGCCATCGAAGAAGTACTGGCAGATGCTTCGTGAGATCTGTGACCGGCACGGCGTGTTGCTCATCGCCGATGAGGTGATCAACGGTTTCGGGCGTACCGGCACCATGTTCGCGACCGAGCAGTTCGATTTCCAGCCGGATATCCTGACCATCGCCAAGGGGCTGACGTCAGGCTATGCGCCGATGGGGGCAACGATCGTCAGCCCGAAGGTGTTCGAGTCATTCAAGGACCAGAAGGCAGTGGCGATGGGGCACCTGTTGACCTTCGGCGGGCATCCGGTTTGTGCGGTGGCTGCACTCAAGAACCTCGAGATCTTCGAGGAGGAAAACCTCGTCGCCCGTGGCGCCGAGATGGGCGTCTACCTCACCCAGCGGCTGGAGGAGCTTCGCGCGCATCCCACCGTCGGCGATGTTCGTGGCGTCGGCCTGTTGCAGGCCATTGAACTGGTGCAGAGCAAGTCGAAGAAGTCGAAATGGGGCAAGGAGCACCCGTTCGCGAAACGAGTGAGCGAGTTGCTGATGGAGCGCGGGTTCATCACGCGAACCTGGGAGGTCATGCACTTCGCGCCGCCGCTGGTCGTCACCCGTGAGGAGATCGACCGGATGGTGACCATTGCCGATGAGGCGCTGACTATCGCCGAGAAGGAACACGCGAAGGAACTCGAGGACTAGGCCAAGATTGTGATTGGCGGCGTGCGCTGCAACGGCCGTGATCGAGTATGGACCGACCTTGTCGGTCCGGTCGCCCGAAGGGCGACAATACGCCACGATCACCCGTAATGATTCAGGCGCGTCAACCAACCAACATGGAGGCCGCCCTGATAAGGGCTAATCGTGCGGGGGTCCACAACGATACTTGAGCGGGAGAAGTTGGCATGAAAATCAGCGTCGTGCCGGCAACCGAAGCAGACCGACCGGTCCTCGTGAACCTGATCCAACTCTACCTGTACGACTTCACCGCCTTCAAGGAGTGGGATGTGCAGGAAGACGGACGGTTCGCGGACCACCAACTCGACGGCTGCTGGACCACAGACGACCGGCACCCCTTCCTCATTTATGCGAATGGAAAACTGGCGGGATTTGCGATCGTCGACGGCCGCAGCCACCTG
>JACCVC010000132.1 GCA_013698305.1 Chloroflexia bacterium | reverse complement strand
CTACGCGCACCGCTCGCTGTTCGTCGAGGACGACACGCCCTATGGGCCCGGCGTGTTCTACGCCAAGGACGCCTTCGAGGGTCTGTCGCTGATGGACCGGATCGTCGTGCCGGAGCGGCGCGGCGAGTTGATCGAGGAAACGCTGACGAAGGCGCGCAAGACCTTGAACAAGCCGAGCCGCGAGTCGTTCATCGCCCCGGCGGATGCGTCCGACACCGAGCGCTCCGACACCCGGCTGATCGATCCGCCAACGCCGCCGTTCTGGGGTGTGCGCGAGATGACCGACTACACGCTGGGGGACATCTGGCCGCACCTCGACCTGAAGACACTGTTCCGCCTGCACTGGGGCGGCAAGGGCGTCAAGGGCGAGGAGTGGGAGGCGTTGCAGAACGAAGACTTCCTGCCTCGTCTCCAGGCGATGCAGGCGGACGCCGAAGCGGCAGGGTGGTTGCAGCCACGGGTTCGCTACGGGTTCTTCCCGGCGAACAGCGACAAGAACGACCTCGTCATCTTCGACCCTGAGCATCACGCGCGTGAGTTGCTGCGCTTCACCTTCCCGCGCCAGCCCGCACGGGAGCGGCTCTGCCTGGCGGACTACTTCCAGCCGCTGGCCGGTGGCGCGAAGGACGCCGTTGCCTTCCAGGTCGTGACAATGGGGTCCGCCGCGACCCAGCGCACCGAGGAAACACAGGCGCGGGGCGACTACTCCGAGAGCTACTTCAGCCATGGTCTCAGCGTTTCCAGCGCCGAAGGTCTGGCGGAGATGGTCCACCAGCGGGTGCGGACGATGCTGGGCATCGGCGAAGAGACCGGCAAGCGCTACTCGTGGGGCTACCCTTCCTGCCCGGAGCTGGAACAGCATCTGCTGGTCGACCGACTGCTGGACATGGGGTCGATCGATGTCGAGGTCACGGACGGGTTCCAGCTCAACCCGGAGCAGACGACCGCCGCGATCGTCATTCACCACCCGGACGCAAAGTATTTCGCGCTGCTCCGCTCCGGAGGCGGTCCGGCTGCCACGAAGGCGCCGGAGCCAGTCGCGAGCCTGTAGAGAGCGAGACGAACAGGCACTCGCAAGAACGAAGCAGCTTCATATCGATTCAGAGTGAGTACGACGCCTGTAATCGACATTTTACGTGATACCATTGTGTCGTACCGACATGAAGGAGGTCACACATGGTCATTCGAACGGTCAATGTTCGCCAGAAGGGACAGATGACGCTGCCGGCAGATGTTCGGGATCAACTCGGTGTACAAAACGGTGGGAAGCTCTTGCTGGAGCGCCAGGAGAATCACTGGATTCTCGTCAGGGCAGATGATCTCGTTGATCGAACGGCCGGTGCGCTGGCCGAGTATGCGATGAACGTGCCGCTGTTGACACCCGCCGAGATGCGAGAGGCCGCTGCCGAGGCGATTGCCGAAGAGAACCTCGAAACGCTCAGACAGATCGATCAGGACCGTGAGAACCATTGACACGAATGTGCTCGTCTACCATCTCATTGGGCAAGGTGGCGAGTTGTCGCAACGGTCCTCCGACCTGTTTCGCCGGTTGAAATCGGATGCCGAAACTGCCTACGTGCCAGTGACGGCAATCTTCGAATGCATCTATGCGTGCCAGATGTCGTACCGCGTGCCGAACGACGCCCTGGCTCCTCTGCTGCTGGAGATCATGGACTTTCCGGGCATCGTCATCGAGCACAGAGCCGCTCTCGTAGACGCATTGGAGCTATGGCATATACAGGGCCCGCTCTCCTTCGCAGACTGCTTCCACCTAACACTCACCAAAGAGCTCGGCATGACGCAGATCTACACCTTCGACAGGAAGATGAACCGGTTCCCTGGAGTCGAGCGGCTGGAGCCGTGAGTGACCGGAGTTGGGCGAGGTGGCCAAACCGCCACGTTTTGGCATTCACTGGGTCTAACCGGCTTCATCAACGGCGACGAGTTGAGTCAGTCACCGTATCCTACAGATACCTATCAGACGAATCGTGCTTTGTTTCTTGCGTGCATGTGAAAGTTGTTTGCCGATGCCCGGAACCGTGTATGACCAACACGCTGAGTGGTACACCGATGTCGTGCAACGGCGAGGCTTGTTGCACCTGCAAATCATCCCGCGGATCATGGCGTTCATTGGAGACATCGCCGACCAGTCCGTGATCGATATCTGTTGCGGCGAGGGTATATTCACGCGCGAACTTGCCGCACACGGCGCACGTGCAACGGGAGTTGATCTCAGCAAGCGCATGCTGGGTTTCGCCGAATCGCAAAACACAGGTACGCCGGTAACGTATGTTCACGACGACGCTCGCGTTCTCTCACGGCTCCCTGATAGTGATTTTGATGGAGCCATCTGTGTGATGGCCCTTATGGATATCGACGACATCTCCGGCGTATTCAGGGCCGCGTCTCGGGTGACCCGACACAGCGGGTGGTTCGTGGTCGTTGTCACCCATCCATGCTTCGATATCTCCCCACGCTGCCACCGAGGTCATTGACGGCATTCAGGTTCGTCCATTCGGCGCTATCTTACGGAAGGCCACTGGCGCGGAACGTCTACCGGAGTCCGTTCGAGAATGGGCGCCTATCACCGAACGATGAGCAGCTATCTGAATCTCGCGATTGCGGCAGGCTGGAATCTGGAACAGGTCATGGAGCCCGAAGTTGTCACCGTCGAAAGCGGCGCTATGGACCCGGCTTGTGATATTCCCGGACTTCTCCTGCTACGATTCTCCAAACGCGAGTACGATCGTACCTGACTCAGCACACGTATCGTCATAAACCACCCGGACATCAGATGCTTCGCGCTGTTCCGCGCCGGTGGCGACCTAGCGGCCGCGAAGGAACAGAAATCTGTCGCGTCGCAGGGCACTTTCGGAATGGATTCCCTGGACATGCGTGCAGGTGGAGTCGGCAAGGGAACACGAACATGAAACTGACGGAACACATCGAGTTGATCGGGAGCGGGCAGATGGGGTTCAACCTCACCCACCCGCTCGAGTGCAACGTCTACCTCGTCCATGACGGCGACGACGCGATCATCGTCGATGCGGGCGCGGGGTGCGATATCGAGCCGATCCTCAGACAGATCGACCAGTCCGGTATCCCGCGCACCTCCATTCGCCGCCTGTTGCTCACCCATGCCCACCCCGACCACGCCGGAGGCGTCCGCGCCTTGCATGACGCGCTGGGCGTGGATGTCTACGCCTCCCCGCTCGTCGCCCGCTACGTGCGAGATGGCGACGAACGCTCGGCAAGTTTTGACCGCCTGTGCGGACCGGGCGGCTATCCCGAGGATTACGCCTTCGCTGCCTGCCCAGTGGCGGACGAGCTCCGCGAGGGTGAGCGGATCACCGTTGGTCGTCTCGCTATCGAAGTGATCGAGACGCCCGGCCACTGTGGAGGGCACGTCTCATTCGTCCTGCGTCGCCCGGACGGCGTCGACCTGCTCAGCGGTGACGCGATCTTCACCCGCGGGCGCATCCTGCTTCAGAACCTTTGGGATTGCTCGGTGGCAGGCTCCTGCGAGAGCGTCACGCGGCTCGCCTCGGTTCGGCCGGACGGTCTCTTTCCCGGGCACGGCACGGTCTCAATCGAGCGCGGGTGGACCCATATCTACTCGGCGATGGAATCGATCGGAAGCATGCTTCCGCCGCCACAACTCGCGTAGGGCCCTATCAGAGGCGACTGTGCATGATGTGAAGGCCGACCCGGCCGAGAGTCGGATGCTCGAACGCCTCGGGAACGGTCCCGATAATCTGAAACCCGAGCGCCCGCCAGAGCCGCACGGCTGCGTGATTTGACTCCACGACGGCGTTGAATTGCATGGCGGCATACCCCTGCTGCCTTGCCCGTGCCAACACGTACTCGCCGAGCGCGCGCCCGACTCCCCGACCTCGCGCATCGCTGGCAACCATGAAGCTCGCGGTGGCAACGTGCGAGCCGGGACCGGGTCGATTTGGTCCCATCTTCGCAGTACCGAGCACTCGCGGTCCTTCGCAGGCGACAAACGTTTCGCTTGGAGATGCCTCGACCCAAACGCCTCGGGCCTGCTCGGATGACCAGTCGGGATCGAAAGCGTACGTATCGCCGGCGGCGGCGATCTCCTTAAAGATCGGCCAGACAGACGGCCAGTCAGTGTCGCTGTAGTTACGAATCAGCATGGTGGCAACTCCTGATGACAGCGCCATATCGTGTGCCGCACCGGTGATCGGCGAGAATCTCCCGGATCACATGCCTCGCCTGGGCCGCGAGCTCGAGGTTCGTCTCGTGATAGTACGGGAGCTGGACGAGCGCCTGGGCCAAGGCACGTCCGCGACCTCGCGCCCAGGTTGCGTCGTCCAGACCCAGGGCGGCGTGGAAGTCGTCCCGCACGCTGGCAGGGAGCAGGTTCCACGCGATACGCAGGTCGCCTGCCGGATCACCTACGCCCACGCCTGAAAAGTCGATCACGGCGCTGAGCCGGCCATCGACCAGCAGCACGTTCCCCGGCGCGAAATCACCGTGGAGCCAGACGGGCGGGTTGGACCACCCCGGAACCTGAAGGACGGCATCCCAGACCTCGGTCACCGCTTCGGCGTCGATCTCCCCCAACTCCCGAAGCGCGTCGATATCCTTCCGCACCTGCGCGTCCCGCGTTGCCAGCGACTGGTCCGACGGTGGTCCGTCCGTGGGGTCGGTCCGCTGCAACGCGGTGATGAACCCCGCCAGTTCCATCGCGAGTACGTGAGGTTCGGCGATGGCGTCAATCACAGGGTTCTCGCCGTCAAGCCAACGGTACACGGACCAATGCCAGGGATATCCTTCGGCGGGCGTCCCCATGGCGAGTGGGACGGGAATGGCGACCGGCAGGCGCAGCGCAAGCCATGGCAGCCACCGTTGCTCGTGGAACACGTTGGCCTCCGCTCGGTGGATGCGAGGGAGCCGCACGACCATGTCGTCGCCAAGCCGATACAGCGCGTGGTCGGTTCCCGCCGAAGGGACCGGTCGGATCGCGAGCGCTTCCCACCGCGGGAACTGCCCCGCGAGCAACCGGCGCACGAGCAATACGTCGGTGCCAAGCTCATCGGCGTGCATCATTTTGGTTGGCATCATGGTCTCCTCATACCGTGCGGCAGCTTTTCATCGCGCTACACCAGGTCATCGACATCGTTCGTGCCGTGCCGTGCCACAGGGATCGCATCTCCGCGCTATTGGCCAGCAGGAACTCGAGGGCGCCTTCGGCCTCGATGCAGCCCTCCTTCAGCACGACGATGTGGTCAGCGCAACGCAACGCGGTCCGGCGGTGGGAAACAGCCAGGCAGGTAACATTGCCGTCGGCGAGCAGGCGATCCCACAGTTCTCGCTCCGTCTCGACATCCAGGGCGCTGGAGAGGTCGTCGATCACCAGCAACTCGGCGCCATGCACCAGCATCCGGGCAGCCGCTGCGCGCTGGACCTGACCGCCCGAGAGCTTGACGCCGCGGGCGCCGATTGGCGTGTCCAACCCTCGTTCCAGAGCATGCACGTCCCGCTCCATAACGGCGCCCCACAGCGCGGCATCCAGCCTGGCGGAGTTCTCGGGTTGCCCAAGCAAAATGTTCTGCCTGAGCGTCTCGCTGAACAGGCGCGGCGCCTGCGGCGTGTAGGCCGCATGAGGCGGCACAAAGAACGAAGACGGGTCGTCCACGACCTGGCCGTTCCACCGGACCTCGCCCGATTCCCGAGGGAGCAGGCCCAGGAATGTCCGTAGCAGCGTGGTCTTGCCGGCGCCGACTCGCCCCGTCACCACGGTTAGCGTGCCTCGCGGCAGGCTCAGGTTGATTCCGGCAATCCCACGTCCTGACTCAGGATAGCGCCGGGTCAGCCCCTCTGCCTCCACGAGCGAGAGTGGCGAATCGGCACTCCTCGCCGTCAGCGGCACGACAGGCAGTGGTCCGGTCAGGTACAGGGGTGTGGGCGCCACCAGCGCGGTTGCTGGCGTGCTGCCCAGCAAGTCGCCCATGCGGGCAAACGCAACGCCACCCTGCCGGTAGCGCGCCAGATACTGGCCGAACCCGGTGGTGAACTCAGCGATCAGGCCGATGTAGGAGACGAACAGCACGAAGTCTCCCACCGTCAGGTCGCCGCTGCGAATGCTCCCAGCGGCCAGCAACATTATCAGCCCAGACCCGACGCTGACCATGTTCCCCGTGAAGACATCCAGGGCCTGCGTCGCCACGCGGTCGACTAACACCGCCGTCCGGCGCCGCTCGTTGAGACGCCGGAGATGGTTGATCGTCCGTTGTTCGGCGCCGGCGGCCTGAATTGTCTGGACGGCTCCAAGGATGTCGCCTATGGCGCCGGTGACCTGGCCCGCGGCCTGGCTGCTGGCTTCCCGGTAGCGGCTCAGCCTGCCGCTCGCCCATTGCGCTCCCGCCACGACGAGCACCAGGGGCACGATCACGACCAGGGTGATGGGAGCGTCGATGCGCAGGAGCACGACGAACGCCACGACCGCGATCAGGCCCTGCGGCACGATTTCGTTGGTCCAGTCCAGCGTGGCCTCAGCGATATGGGCATCGTCCCGAAAGCGGCTGATGGTCTCGCCTGTCGAGTGCGGCAGCGCAACGGCTCCGGGACGATCCAAAATATGTCGCAACAGGTTGTGGCGCACCAGTCCACTCATGGTGAACCGCATCATGATTTCGACGTACCCGGCGATGAGCCACATGGCCGCTCGGCCCAATGCGAGCGCGATCAGCAGCACGACCAGACCGATCGTGTCCGCCTGCATCTCCGCCTCGCCGGTGAGCGTATCGAAGAAGGCGCTCCCGATCAGCCCAGGCAGCAGCGCCGACAGATTCATGATGCCCCACAGCACCGCGTGAAGCAGGCAGAGCCACGGCGCGAAGCGGGCCATCTTCACCGGGTAGCGCCAGGTCGGGTAGGCCATCATGGCGACACCTTTTCGGCGGCGATACGCATGAGCCGGGCGTAACGCGAGTTCGGATCGGCGGCAAGGTCGATCCGTAGCCCATGCTCGCGCACGCACCCGTCCTCGAGGACGAGGATGTCGTCGGCAAACGCAATCGTGGACAACCTGTGGGCGACGATGATGCCGGTCCGGCCTTCGAGCATCCGGCCCAGCGCCGCATGTACGAGCCGCTCCGTGGCAGGGTCGAGCCGTGAGGATGGCTCGTCCAGGATCACGACATCGGGGTCGCGCAGGAGGATCCGGGCACAGGCCAGCACCTGGCCCTGACCGGCGGAGAGCCCGGCCGCGCCAGAACCGAGGATCGTGTCCAGCCCATCCGGCAACCGTCGAAGCCAGGAACCCAGACCCACGTTCTGCAAGGCAACACTGATGTCATCATCCGGCACGCTGTCGTCGAAGAGGGTCAGGTTGTCGCGCAGGCTCGCGCTGAAGAGCTGCACCTCCTGGGAGACCAGACCAATGCGGGCGCGCACGGCGGCAATCTGGATTTCGCGCAGGTCAACGCCTCCCAGGCGAACCGTGCCGACCAAGGGATCGTAGAAGCGCGGGATGAGCCTCGTCAGCGTGGTCTTGCCGCTGCCGGTCCGGCCGATCACGCCAAGCACGCGACCTGGTGCGATATGGACGTCGATGTTCCGGAGCACAGGAACGTCCTCCACGTAGCCAAACGAGACACCATCCAACTCCAGCGCGAGCGGACCCGGAGGTAGAACCTCTCTCGGCCCGTCCTTGAGGCCTGGCGGCGTGCGCAGGAGCGCATCAACTCGATCCAGGCTGGCGTCTGCCTGCTGCAGGTCCTGTATCTCATTGCGGATTTCCTCGGTCGGCTGGCGCAGCATCTCCGTATACCGGAAGACCAGGAAAACCGTGCCAATGGTGAGCGAGCCGTCCCTGTACAACATGGCGCTCACGGCGAATGCGAAGGCTAGCCCGATCCCGAACAGTCCCTGGCTGCTAGCGACCAAGGCATAGCCGCGCATCTGCGCCTGCTTCGTCACCGCCAGCCAGGACCGCGTGACTTCGGCGAAACGGCGCAGGACGAAGGCTCCTGCCCGGTTAGACCGGATATCCTCCAGCCCACCAAGGTATTCGCCGAGAAAGCCGAAGAAGGCGGCGCTCGCCTGGCGCTCCTCGATCCACCAAGGTGTGGCCCGTGCGCGAATGCGCAGCATGGCCAACAGGGCCACCATGACAAAGGCGCTCAGCACCACGCCGACCCGCCAATCCACGAGGAAGAGCAACACGAGCACCCCCACCATCAGGAGGCCGTTGCCAATCACGTACACCACGAAGCGCGAGAAGAAGCGAGCCAGCGTCGCGACGTCACCGTCGACGCGCTCGATCAGGTCACCCTGGGTGTGCGTCGTGTGAAACGTTGCATCAAGCCGCAGCACATGGGCGGCGAGGTCGATGCGCAGGGCGTTGGTGGCATCCCAACTCACGCTTTCGGCCACATACGTTTCGGCGACCGCCACTATCTGTCCAACGAGTGCCACGCCAATGGACACCAGGGCCAGCAAGACAAGATCGCGAAGCACGGCGCCGGACGTAGCCTGGTCGATAAACCTGGCCGCCAGGAGCGGGATCGCCACCTGCGCGGCGATGGTGACGCACAGGATCGTTGCCGATAGGACCATCCGCAATCGATGAGGTCGGAGGTAATAGGCCAGAAGCCGCCAATAGCGGCTCAGTGCTCTTTGAAAAGACAACACGTAGAAGTATCTCCAGAATACATACGACATGAAAAATCCCCCACAGCGGATACTGCGAGGTCATGATCGAATGCGCGATGCCGTGGAGATATCTGTGTCGTCGGGCGGCGTCACATGGTGGGACGGAACAGGATCAACCGAGGAGGGCGATGCCCATCTGGCAAGCGCGTGGTGTTGTCGTTGCGATCATGTGGATGAGCCTCCGATGCATGCAGGTGAGCATGAGCGAGACCGATTGGCCTCTGAATGGTCCAAGGATACGGACCGAACATAGCAAGGTCAACCCCGGCACGAGCCAATGCATCTGGCAGATGGCAACGAGGCCGCAACTCACCGCGGCCCGGTAGTCGTTTCTTAAGCGTACTCCCGATGCCACTGTCTCTCGCTCGTTGCGTATGAATGCTGGCCGATCACCCGCCTGAAACGCTTGCGCGGGCAATGCGTCATTCGAGGCCGGCGAAGAGCGCGGCCGGGTCAACGATAAGCCCCGGTATCGCGTTGGAGTGGAAACGTTCGTCGTCGGCGTCGAGTGCTTCGTAGCGCCCGTCGGCGAGGACGAGGAGCTGAAACTGCCGTTCCTCCGGGTCGACCACCCAGTACTCTGGGACACCAGCGTCTGCATAGAGCGCTGCCTTGCGTGTCCGATCCACGATGCGACTCGAGGGCGAGATGATCTCGACGACCAGATCAGGCGGCCCTTCC
>JACCVC010000099.1 GCA_013698305.1 Chloroflexia bacterium | reverse complement strand
ATCCACCCAGACCGTGACGTCGGGGCCGATGCCGATGTTTCCGCCTCGCGTCGCGATATAGGCCGAGTTGCGACCTCTGGTGAGGTTGGGCTCAAGGACGCGCCGGAGCAGGTGAAGCGCCTTGTAGAGCGCGTTGCTGCCAACGTCCGGGCTGGCTTCGGGCCAGAGGATATCGAGCACGCGCTCCTTCGGAATCAGGTGCCCGGGCGTGATCAGGAGCAGCAGGAAGAGGGAGCGGGCACTCCGGAGCGACCACTCATCTTCGCTGATTGCGCGGTCCCCGACCGTTATCGTGACCTGCCCCAGGAGGGATGCTCGGATTGATGGTGGTGTACCGTTGGCGCCTGCCTTGTGCATTCGTCGCTCCGAATCTCTTCAGCACCTCTGACGATTGAGGACATCATAGCATTCGCTGGACCACGAAGGCGTGCAACTGGCCAATTGATGCCATTGGGGGCGAAGACGAGCGTCTTGTGGCTCGGTCGGGCAGTCCTGCCACTCGCGGCGGGGCGCGACAGGCCATGGCGACGTGGTCCTTCTGCCCTGATCGTGCGATAGTGCGGGGTCACGATCGCCCCTGTCAACACGACCGCGAATTTAAGGAAGAAGATGTCGCTGAAGAACGCAATGGACGCCACCGTTGATGGAGCGAGTTCGCAATCCCGCGACAGCTTCGCCACCCTCCTCCGCGAGCCCAACATGCGCCGGCTCTGGGTCGCCCAGGCGTTTTCCAGCGCGGGCGAGGCGCTCGCTACTGTCGCGATGCCGCTGCTGGTCTACCAGATGACGGAATCGGCGCGGCTGGTCGGGTTCATCGCGCTGGTGCTGATCCTGCCTCGCGTGCTGCTGGCGCCGATCACCGGCCTGCTCGCCGACCGGGTCAATCGCCGCCGCCTGATGATCGCCGCTGATGTCTGGCGACTGGGATTCGCCGCGCTGGTCCCGTTCTCGACCGAAATCTGGCAACTGGCGGTGCTGGCGGTCGGGCTTGCGATCGGCAACGCCACCGCCCGGCCGGCGGAGTTGGCGACAGTGCCATCGGTGGCGGGGCCACGCCGCCTGGTCGCCGCGCTGTCGCTGGTGCAGGTCACGACCGCCGTGATCCGGATCGTCGGACCAGCGGTCGGCGCGGCAATCATCTCGACGCTCGGCGCGGGACCGGTGTTCTGGGTGCAGGCGCTGTGCTACATCGGCTCGCTGCTGGCGCTGAGGCTGCTGGTCGTTCCGGATTTCAACCGTCCTGACGATGCCGACGCGCCGGTGGGCCTGAGCATGGTGCAGACCGCCCGGCGGGAGATGTGGGTTGGTCTCAAAGCCGTGGGGTCGATGCCGATCGTGCGCGGGGTGACTGCGACGGAATCGCTCTGGGCGCTGGTGCCGGGCGCGATGGTGGTGGCGGGCGTGGTCTACACGCAGGAAACGCTCGATCTCGGAGACGGAGCGGACGCCGCGTTCGCGCTGCTGACGACGTTCATGGCGGCGGGCGCAGTGGTTGGGGCGCTGGTCGCGAATCGGGTCGAGCGCAGGATCGGGCGACCAATGCTGCTGGCGATCGGATACACCGGTCCGTTCTTCATGGTGACCGGCCTGTTCAGCCCGGCAATGCCGATCATGTATGCGGCCTTTTTCGGGTTGGGCTTCACCGACGCCTGGGCGGTGATCTCATTCCAGTCCTACCTGGCGGAGGTAGTGCCGGAGCACCTGCGCGGTCGGGTGTTCGCGGCATGGGGCGCGATCGTGGCGCTGGCGGCGGCGTTTGCCTACTACGCGATGGGATTCGTGACGACGTGGATCGGCGCGCCGGCGACGTTCGGCCTGGTTGGCCTGGTCGTCGGCCTGGGCGGACCATTCCTGCTGTGGGTTACCGGCGCGATCCGGGCGGTCCGGGCGCATCCGGTCCTGGCGGAGTGACTGGCTAAGGAATCGATCCAGCAACCAGGAGATTTCCGCGGGTTGCGCTATGATTGCGAGAGAGTGACAGGCACGAGGTGACCACGTCAGACTGCGCTTCCGTTCGGCGCGGTTCAACAATCGT
>JACCVC010000056.1 GCA_013698305.1 Chloroflexia bacterium | reverse complement strand
CTGATGGGCGTCGACGCCAGACCGGGCGAGCCTATAGATGTTGAAGTTCGTCCCGACACACTGGCCGTGCTGCACCTCAATGGCGAGACGGGCTCCTGCCGCATGCTGTCGGTGCCACGCGACACGCGCACCGAACTGCCCGGTTACGGACTCTCCAAGGTCAATCATGCCTTGGCGATCGGTGGTATCCCCTACCAGGCGCTGGTAACGCAGAATCTGCTCGGGGTCGAGATCGACCACTACGGTCTGATCGACTTTTCCGGCATTGAAGGGCTTGTCGACGCTGTCGGTGGAGTGACTGTCGACAACGGCCAGGCGTTCACGGTTGGGTCGACGACCTTCAACGCCGGACCCATCAACCTCGACGGAGAAGAGGCGCTAGTGTACGCCCGCTACCGGGGCGGAGCCGACGGTGATTTCGGCCGGATTGATCGACAGCAGCAGATCGTGCGCGCCTTGATCAGCCAGACCTCGGGCATGGATGTCGTCACTGGCGCCTACAGGCTGCTCGGCGCCGTCGAGGGCCACGTCAAGACAGACCTTGCGGTCACTGACATGATTACACTCGCGAACTCTTTCCGCGCCAGCTGCAACGAGGCAACGCTCGAAGTTGACACGCTTGACGGCATCGTCGCGACCTACCCTGACCCGTTGTTGAACATGAACCTGTCGTACGTCGTGGTCGATCCCGCCGAGATCGAGCGAAAGGTGACCTGGCTGCTGGAGAATCCTTAGCAGCAACCGACCAGGATCGTATAGGTCCGATCCTTGACGTGTGCCATGAAGAACCCCTCGACCATGCGCTTCCTCAGTCCGGACGTTCGACGACAAGAGTGTCCGTTCAGATGCAAATGTGTATGGTATGCTGTGCTCAGCGGCGAAAGCTGTAGTCTGCGGAGCAGACGGGGGAGATTATGGGACCAGTCCAGCACGCCAACGTGTCTGGCGCCGCGGACACGCTTTTCGGAAGCGTGGCGCGGTTCCTCGGGGCAACTCAGATACATCCATATGAACATGATGCCCACGATCCTGCGCGCCTGCGGCGGGACCGTGTTCGACGCGTGCTCGCTCGGTTTTCTTGGGCGGCTGCATGGCAGCGCTACCGCGTCCCACCACATCATTCGTTGCCTACCAACTCCCGTAGGGTCGCGACTACGATCCGGCGGTGCGGACGCCGCTCGGTGTTCTTGCCGAAGGAGTTCAGCACCCGCTCCTGCCGCTCGGCCCGGTCCATGTACCGGAAACGGGCGTGGAAAAGATCGACCTCGTCAGGGAACCGTGCTTCCAGCCGGCCAAACATCTCCTGCGCCTGCCCCACCGTGTTGCAGATAACCGCGCACGTTCCACCGTCGCGAAGCGCCTCGGCAAGGGCGTCGATCATCTCCGCCCGCGCGGATGCCTCGGACCCAGTGAACCAGCGAAGGCTGATGGTGCGTTCCCGACCGGACGGGGCGATGCCTACGGAACGGATCGCCTGGCGGTCGACGGTGGTCACTCTCGGATATGGCTCAGCGATCGCGTCACCGGCAGGGCTCCATCCGGCTCCTCTTGCGTAGGCTTCCAGCAGCGCATCGCGCCGCTCGCTTGGGAGGGTGGCGCTCAGGATCACCACCGGCGTCCCAAGCGCGCCGAGCGCTTCAAGCTCCCTCATGAAGAGCGTCTCCATATACGTATCGTAGGCATGAACTTCGTCGAAGATTAGCGTCTTGCCGGTCAGGCCAAGAAGCCGCACGAAGTAGTGCCGGTTTTCGAGGACGCCGAGCAGGGTCTGGTCGACGGTACCGACACCGTAGGGCGCAAGTAGCCCCCGGCGACGCGCCGAGAACCAGTCGGACTTCAGCAGCACGTCGGCGGGTTGATCCGGGCTCGGAGCGGAGGGAGCCGGGTCGAAGCCGTTCTCACCACTTCGCACCTGTGCCAGCTGAGCGCTGATCGCCGCATGACCATGCAGCAAGAGCAGGTTGATCTTTTCGTCGTCTTCCGCGTGATCCGTGAGATGCCTTGTCAGTCGCTCGAAGAGCTGGTCACTGGATGCCCGTGTCGGCATAGCGACATACAGACCGCGCGCACGCCAATGATGTTGCGCATGAGCAGCGGTCCAGAAGGCAGCCTCCGTCTTGCCGTCTCCCATCGGCGCTTCCACGATGACCATGCCGGGGCCAGCCATTGCCTGCACCGCGTCGATGGTCGCCCGCTGGGTGGCGTTGGCAGACCACCCTGGAAACGCCTCGCTGAACGCGTGTGGGACATCGACCGCTCCGTGCAACCAGCCCAGGTCGTTCAGCGCGCGCCGCGCCTTGCGTTGAGCCCGCTCGAACGCATCCTTTGGATCACGGAGAGGCGACGCGAATGGGAAGAAGGTCGTGTTGGACCCGATCCAGTCGGCCACGGAGATGAATCCCGCGGCCCAGGTCGCGATCGAGTAGGGGAGTGGCGCCTCCGGCGGATCGGCTACATCGCCAATGGCGTCGAGGACGGTGTCGAAGAGTTCGCGACGGGCGTTGTCCCAGATACCAACGCCGACCTGGTCCGGATTCTTGTTCGGTTTCGCTTTCTGCAACGACGTGGCGTCGATCAGTGACCCATGATGGATGCCCGCCAGCACGGCGTACCGGCGAGCGACGCGTGGATGGAGCGCGGGCCAGCGCTCTTTCAACAAATCAGGCAAGGTGGTCGCCGTGATCGTGCCATGCCGGATCGGATGGCGTGGTTTGGGGCGCAGGTCGAGGCCCGTGTCGCGGAGGCGAAATCGCTGCTCGTCAGATGCGCCCTGGAATACCGGACTTGCCTTGCCGAGATCGTGGGCCCCCGCCAGCATCGCCAGCCACGCGCCCGCACCTTGTTCGTCTCCACCAAACCAGTCAATCCAGCGATTTTTCGACGCTGGAGCAAGCACCGCCTCCCACATCTCCATCGCGACCGCCGCGACCTCAATGAGGTGGTTGGCGAGCGAGTGCCACTCGGCGGGATTCTCCGAATTCGTCTTCGCCCATAAATCGTGGAAAGACAGCGAATCGTTGCGGGACATCGGCTTTCCCTTCCCAGTGATCAGTTGATGAGCATCTGAAGATACAACAAACCGGCTCGAATGGGGCATCCGTAGGATCACGTAGATTCATCCAGAACCGGAAAGGGTGATCTGGGATACACAACGACACCCCATGCGGCGACATCGACTCCGCCGCATGGGGTGTGTTAACACGGGTGTTTTCCGTCGTGACGGCAACCGCCCGTTACGGTTTCAGCTGGTTAGCGTAGGCTGCTACTCTGTAGGCTCGGCCGGCTCGACGACGAACCAGACATCGCCGGCTTCCTGGCCATTGGTGTCGCTGGCGGCCTCGTCCGGTCCGATCAGCAAGAGGAGTTTTTTCATGCGGGGCTCCTGACTCGTAACGTTCGGAGGACAATGCAACGCCGGAAGTTGTGGCCGGGGAAGGTCCTGCATCCTCGGCGGTGTCACCGGAGCATCAATGGTGTACCTGTCACTATAGCAAAGGTTGACGTGAGTAGCGCCTTCAGGCTAACCAATAGTCAGAGGTCGCCCATCAAGTCCGCAATGAATCGGCTGGGTTCCGGCGCGAGTCCATCACCGCCATGCCGCCCAACACCAGCGCCACCGCGCCGTATGCCCAAGCGGCGGCGAGACCGTTGGTTGCGGCGACGATGGCCAGCAGACCGGCGAGAGCATGCAGGATGAATGTTCCGGGCGGGTTCCAGATCGTCAGCAGTGCGCCGAACGCCATGATAACCCCGGCGAGGATGAGCGCGGATGCGGCGTTTTGCAGGGCGTCGCCGTCATCGCCGCCAGTAGGAGCCCGCAACTCGCCCCATCCATGCGAGAGCATGGCGGTCGCCACGATGAATCCCAGTCCGATGACAGTCAGGCGCAAGCGGCGTTCTCCGTTCAATAGTAAGCAACTGCGCTCAGCAGCTACCATAACGCAGGAATGCGCTTGGCCGCGTCTGGAAATGAACCTGAGCTCGGCATTCGCGCCGCTACGTTATGTGTGCCCCGAGCGTGTTGACGTACAGCGAGTAGATCGACTGGCTGGCGGTGATCATCAGCCGGTTCCGCTTGGGACCGCCGAACACGAGGTTCGACGTCGTTTCCGGCAGGCGGACGTGTCCGATCCGCTCGCCCTCCGGCGTGAAGCAGTGCACGCCGTCGAAGCCATACCCGATCCAGCCACCGGTTGCCCAGACATTGCCGTCGATGTCGGCGCGAACGGAGTCGGGTCCGACAGCCTCGCCGTCCACCATCATGTCCGTGAACTGCTGGACATTTGTCAGCCGCTCCTCATCGACCACATCGAACACCTTGATGTCTCCCTGGCTGGCGCCGGTGTCGACAACGTATAGCCGCTCGTAGTCGGGCGAGAAGCAGAGGCCGTTTGGCGCTTCCAGATCGTCGCTGACCCGTTCGACGGCGCCGGAGGGGTCGATGCGATAGACCGCGTTGTCGAGTAATAATTCGCCGTAGTTGCCCTCGTAGCCGCCAACGCCCTGGGTTCCATATGGAGGATCGGTGAACCAGATGCTGCCGTTTGGATGCACGACCGCGTCATTGGGGGAGTTGAATGGCTGACCTTCGAAGGTGTCGGCAAGCACCGTCACTGAGCCATCGTGCTCGTACCGCACGACCTGGCGGTTCCCATGCTGGCAGGAAATCTGGCGACCCTCCCAATCGAAGGTGTTGCCGTTGCTGT
>JACCVC010000042.1 GCA_013698305.1 Chloroflexia bacterium | reverse complement strand
CGGCGACGGCGACGGCGATGGCGACGGCGACGGCGATCTCACCTTCTTGGATAGGGTTGTCGCCCTCCTCGCTCTGGTCCTCGGCGGCTTCTTCGACTAGTCGATAGACTAGCTTGTTACGGGCGACTTTCGCTCGTTTCGACGCTTTGAAAGAGACACCCGGACCGGTTGGACGCGAACCGCTCCGGGTGTTTCTCTGTGCCGGGGACTGATAGATGCACGAAGCGTTGTGGACAGTAGCGCAAAATTGGGCGCTCCTCTTCCGGATGATGAAAATAGTGACGCAGCCCGCGGGAGAGAGGAACTTGGTGTTGGCCTGCGGTTGTTGCGGTGGACGATTGATGCGAAGATTGTCGGGATACCGTGCGATAGCGACATGTTGGAATTCGCTTTTTCCGGTATAGAGCACCTTCCTCTAGGCGTGACTGTGGCACGGTGAGGCGAGCATCGGGCGTAACTGCTGCGTGCGGCACAACCTGGGGTTAGCCTGGACTGCTGTGTTATCCATTCGATGTCTGAACTTGGACGAATAGGTGGATGGTCTCATGCTATCACGTCGAACTCTGGTAGCAGCAGGTACGCCCGCTGCCTTAGCCATTGGATGGGCGTCAAGCGTGGCAGGGGGTTCGCGCTCGCACACCAGTTTCGCTTTGGCTTCGACCGGTCCCATGGCCCTGGCGGTACAGGCAGGCGAGTCGTTTGATGCAGACGATTTACACATACTCGCTGTCGCCGTGCAACAGGCGCTCGTTGGCGAAAGCGCCACTGTCTCGGCAGGCACGTCGTCTCGGTTGCAACAGCGCCTTGGTCCGGTCTACGTGGCACTGCGCGCTAATGGAGCACCGGTGGCGTCGGCGTGGGCCGATGGGCCGACGGCGTTGAGGGCGACGACGGCCGCCGTTCAAGCAGCCGCGGTTAAGGCGGCCATGGTTAGCCGGGATGAAGACGTTCGTCCACAGGTCACCGATGCAGAGCTCTGTATCAGCCACTCATACCGGTTGATTGACCCTATTGAAGAAGCGCGAGGCCTGCTCACCAATGTTCATCGTGGTGTGCTCGGGATAGCGATCGACTATGCGGGACAAATCTCGTATTACAGTCCAACGTTGATGCTGGCGAACAACTGGAGCTTCGATCGCGTCTTCGAAGACGTCGTCGATGTCCATCACCTGTCGGTCGAGCAGCTCGAGCGTGACGCTGATGTTTTCGTTTTCAGTGGCGACCAGGTCTTGGTCTCGCTAACCGAACCTCCGGAAGCGGTGCCGATGGAGCGTGGGAACCGGCTCGTGACGATGGAGGAGGTTACCCAGCCGAAGGTACAGGAGCTCGAGAATTTGATGGGCCAATGGCTCACCAGCGCCCTCCACGAAGATGGGCGAATGACGTACAAATACTGGCCGAGCCGGGGCGAGGAAAGCACCAGCAACAACATGATCCGTCAGTGGATGGCGACTGTTGCGTTGAATCGCCTTGCTGCGCGGGACGGCGACCACGCTCTCTACGAGAACGCGGCAGGCAACATCCGCTATAACCTGCAGGAGTTCTACCGTGAAGAAGGGGATCTCGGCCTCATTGAGTATGCCGGCAAGGTGAAGCTCGGGGGTGTCGCGCTGGCGGCACTGGCGCTTATTGAGCATCCGCAACGAGCCGAGTTTTCACATGAAGAGGCGGCACTTCGCCGTACCGTCGAGGCGCTATGGCAGGAAGACGGCTCGTTCCGTACGTTCTATCTCCCGTCGGATCGTAATGACAACCAGAATTTTTACCCTGGCGAAGCGCTTGTGCTCTGGGCAACGCTCTACGCGCAGGAGCAGGATACAGACCTGCTCGAGCGGTTCATGATGTCATTCGAATACTACCGTGCCTGGCACCTGGATCCAGAAAATCGCAACCCTGCGTTCGTCCCGTGGCATACGCAGGCCTATTACATCCTCTGGACCGAAACCAACGATCCAGCGCTGAGGGATTTCATCTTTCAGATGAACGACTGGCTCCTGAGCATGCAGGAGTGGGATTCGGCGACGTATGGCGATACGATGGGCCGGTTCTATGATTCGTCTCGGCCCCAGTATGGTCCGCCGCATGCGTCGTCCACTGGCACCTATCTGGAGGGCCTCATCGATGCATACCGTCTTGCCGTCGCCGTCGGTGACTCCGGACGAGCAGACCAGTACCGCCTCGCGATCCGTCGGGGATTGCGAAGCGTGATGCAACTGCAGTTCGCCGACGATATCGATCTTTACTACATTTCTCGCCGGGAATTAGCGCTGGGTGGGATACGGACCACTGTTTACGATAACGAGATTCGCGTCGACAACGTCCAGCATAACCTGCTCGCGGTGCTTAAAATTCTGGAAACGTTCACGCCCGCGGATTTTACAGGCTAGCACCGAGGCGGTCCAGGACGAATGGCGTTGCCACCGTTGCCAGCTCGCGGCTTTCACCTCCGGGATGGAGCGACGGTGATGGCCAGACGCCGGACACAGGACACGCTGACGCGCCCGGAGCGGACAAGGTGCAAGAGAATTGCCTCCAGCGCCTCACGATCCGGGTTCTCGCCAAGTGCCTCCGCCACGTCTTCGGGGATGTTCAGTTCCACGCTGCGAACGCCTCCCATACGATAGTCTTGCCAGGATATTCTACTGCTTCGTCAGCATGCGCCGTCGTGTGGCCGCCTGCCGAGCTCCGGCAGGATGTGCAGTATATCTCGCAAGATCTGATTCGCGGTTGCCTGAAATCGACGTTACGCCGTCAACGCCAGCCGCACATGCAGCGCCAGGCGCAGCCGCAGACGCGTGTCGGCGTCGTAGGCGAACACAACACGCGAGTTGGGCTACGCCTCCTGCTTCAAGTGCTCCTTGACCCACATCCGAACGAGGGTCGACGGTCCCACGCCCTTGGACTGGGCACGTCGGGCAAGCTCGGCGCGATCTTCGGGATCCAGCCGCACGGTCAGTGGATCGGAGAGGTTTTTGCTGACCGTCACCTTCACCGGCGTGGACTCTTCAATAAAGTCAGTGATGCTGTGTGTATCCCAGAACGCCGCCTCTTCCTCGATATTGTGGAAAGCGGGAATGCGTCCGTGGGCCTCGGTTGGGTACCCGAGGTCGACGGATGGCTTGGGGCTGGTCATTTCTGCGTCTCTCCTTTCACCTGTTCGTAGTCGCGGCGTTCGGATCGATGCGCTGGCCGGGCGGTGAACGGGTAGTAAATGCCGTCTGGTTGATTGGGTACCGGGCCGAGAACGATGGCCAGCACGCTGCCCGCTCGTGTCGCTCCAATCAGGAGCAGCCGATCCTTGTAGGTCTTTCGATAGATGACGTGATCGGCACGACACGCCTCCTCAACTTCGTCCTGCGTCACACCATGGCGAGCGATGTGCGGAACATTCCAATCGTCCCAGACAAGGTGGCGAAGGTTTAGCATGCAATACATTGTAATACATCTTTGGATGAAGCGTGCCAATTCGCCGTCAGGTCGATCAGCAGCCGGAGAAGGGTGTAGGGCCGGACCTTTGCCACTACGCCGCGAGCGCCAACCGCACGTGCAACGCCAGGTGCAGCCGCAACCGGGTGTCGGCGTCGTCCAGGTCCACCTGCAGGATCGTCGCGATCCGGTCCAGCCGGTACAGTACCGTGTTGCGATGCACCCCCAGCAGCCGCGCCGCCTCCTTGGGGCTGCAATTCGCCGCGAAGAAGGCGTCCAGCGTCCGCGCCAGGTCGGCGCTGTGGTCCGTGTCGTAGGCGATCAGCGGCCCCACCGTCTCCTCCAGGTAGCCCTGCATCTCCGGCAGGTGCTCCGCCGCGAAGATCAGCCGATACACGCCCAGTTGCTCGAACAGCGTCACCCGCCCGGGACCGTGAATTCGCCGTCCGAGCATCAGCGCCTGCCGAGCCTCGTGGTGCGACTGCCTGACCCCCTCGAACCCGTTGTCGACCCTGCCCACTCCGACCGACACCGATTCCCGCTCCCCCTGTTGAGCGATGATCGCCTGCACCTCCCCGTGCAGCGCCGCGGCAAGCTCCGGCACCGTCG
>JACCVC010000025.1 GCA_013698305.1 Chloroflexia bacterium | reverse complement strand
GGCGAGGGATGAACGAGGTGTACGTACATTCTATACGGATGATGCTACACAGGTCAGGTGGCCTCCGACAAGATGTGCCGGATTGTCACGGAATGATGCACACCCGTGGGGGCAGACCCCGTGTCTGCCCATAGTTGAATGGTTCAGCGTTTCGATGCAACGGAAATGTCGTGGATGAGGGTTCGGGCTGATACCAGAGTTCAGGATCAACCCCTACGGCAGAATCAACCCGACGCAATGGTGGGCGGTCACGCGGGGACATGACCTGCAGATGCCGCCGAAAACGCTTCGATCCCGGCCAGGTCGCCAACGACCTTGTCCGCGGCGGACTCGCCGGAGGCGATGCAATCCGGCAAGCCAACTCCCCGGAACATGTTGCCCGCCACTGCCACGCCGGAGATACCTCCGAGCGCGGTCTCCAGCGCCGCGACCCGCTCGCGATGGCCCATCGTGTACTGCGGCATGCCGCCATCCCAGTGGAAGATGCGAGCGATCTCGGGCTTCGCGGTGATGCCAAGCACCTCGGTTAGCTCCTTGCGGACGACGTCGACCAACGTGTCGTCCGGACATTGCAGGATCTCCTGTTGCCCCGCCCGACCGACGAACGCCCGGATCAGCGCCTTACCCTCCGGCGCGCGACCCGCCCATTTGGACGACAGCCACGTCATTGCCATCACCGGTCGATGCTCGGTGCGCGGCACCACGTAGCCGAAGCCGTTGAGCCGGTCCGCGACGGCGGGATCATCGAAGCCGAGCGCTACGATCGCGTTGGAGACGTGCGGGATGTGATCAAGCGCCGCGCTGGCATAGTGATCGAGCGGCTCCAGCAACGGCGCGGCGGCCCACGCCTGCGTTGCCAGGATGATCCCATCGACCCGCATTGTCTCCGGACCGTCATCCCGGTCGATCGTCACCCGGTAGCCATGCTGGCATCGTTCCAGCAGCGATACCGCGACCCCGGTGCGAATCTCGCCACCTTGGGCGATGATCCGGTCCGCCAGCGTGTCGACCAGCTCGCGCAGCCCGGTGCGATACGTTACGAAGCCCGGACGTTTTGCGCCATCGCCACCTGAGCCTGCCTCTGCCTTGCGCCTCTGGGCCAGCACCCCCTTGACCAAGCCACCATGCTGCCGCTCGGCCTCCCGCAACTGCGGGAACGTCGCCTCCAGACTCAGCGCCCTGCCGTCACCAGCGTAGATGCCCGCCATCAGTGGCTCGATCAGGTTGGTGTAGACCTCGTCGCCGAGCCGCCGGGTCATGAACGATGCCAGTGATTCGTCGGCAACGCCAGGGGCGGGTCGGCGCAGGTAATCACCGAGCATCCGCGCCTTGCCCCGTGGCGAGATCAGGCCGGACCTCGCGATCGGTCCGAGCTTCGTCGGCACCAGCCCGGTCAGCCCTTCGGGAATGCGGTGCAGCTTGCCCCGGCGCAACACGAACGAGCGGCGATTGGCCTCGCTGGGGCTGATCAGCCGGTCGCCCAGGCCGATCTCGCGGCTCAGGCCCACGCTGCGCGGCTTGACGCCAAGCATGGAATCGGGTCCGCCCTCGATCACATAGCCGTCCTGCTCGACGGTAAGAATCTTGCCGCCAAGCCGGGTATCCCGCTCGACCAGCGTGACCGCGTACTCCGGATGTTCAGAAAGAAGATGATGTGCCGCGGCGAGGCCGGTTATGCCTCCGCCAATGACGAGCACGCGCTGGTGCATGGTTTCTCCGTCTTATCTCTGAATCCAACCCGCGTCGACGGCGCGGCCACGAGCGACCTGCGCCAGGCCGGCGAGCATGGACGGATGATCGTTCAACATCTCTATACGTTCAAGGCGCATGTTCAGTTTCTCCGCCTGCTGCCGGAACTCGACATCGATATCGAACAGAATCTCAACATGCTCGCAGACAAAGCCGATCGGGCAGATCAGCACGTTTTGCTTGCCCTCGTCGTGGAGCTGCTGGATCACCTCCCCGGCGTCAGGACCCAGCCACGGATCGGGCGTCATCGCGGCGCTTTGATACGCCCAGCGCCAATCGAGACCCGGCATCCGCTCAACCAGGGCATCGACCGTCGCCCGGAGGTCTTCTGGATACGGGTCGTTGGATTCCAGAATCCGCTCCGGCAGGCTATGGGCGGTGAAGATGATCGGCACGTCGGCACGCTCGTCCGCCGGGAACTTTTCGATGGCATCGGCAAGCCGGGCATGCAGGGCGTCGAGATAGCCGGGGTTCAAATTCCAGCGGTCGACCGGCAGCACCTCGATCGACGACTCCGCCGCCTCCACTCGCTTGAAGTAGGCGCCGATACTCATTGCCGAGTAGTGCGGCGCCATCACCAGGCCAACCGTGCGCACGACGCCGGCGGCTTCCATCTCGGTCATCACGTCCTTGATGAACGGTCGCCAGTGGCGCATCGCCACCCACACCTTCCATCGCTCTCCGTCCCCAGCGTAGTAATTGAGCGCACCCTCGATACCGGCGGCTTCGGCGCGAGTCAACTCCAGGATCGGCGAGCGCCCGCCGATCTGCCGGTATCGCTCCGTGATCTCCTCGATCAGTTCGTCGGACGTCGGGCGATGGTTCCGGACATCCATCAGGTAGGGCCCGACTTCGTCGAGCGTATCGGGGCCACCGTAGGCCATAATCATGAGGTGATGCGTTACGGCATCCGGCGCGACGGACGGAGAGGACATGCGGTCTGACCCTTTCTTCGGAACCTTGCAACCGGTGAGATGACCGGCTATCACGCTGAGGTTCATCCACTATGAAGACATGCGTACCATCATCTCGACACCATCAACGTCGGGAGAATCCCGACATTGCCAATGAGGTTTGGAGAATCCAATGGAGCGACTGGATCGTACAACGTGGCAGAAACATGTCCGCCCGCGGGACAGGGCGGCGCTGGTGACGGTGCTGACCATCGTCCTCGCCGTGGTCGTCGTGCTGGTGCTGGTGTTGTTTTGACCGTGCCTTATAGCGGCGGACACGAAGTCCGCCCAACGTAGAACAGCAATACAGGACGACACAAGGTCGTCCACTACCAATGTTCACTCACGTTGCTATCCTTGGAGGGCCAAACATGACCACGTCGAACGAACCGCGCGAACAAGGCACAAGCTGGTTCCTGATCGGCACGGTCGCAACCGTCGCGCTGATCGCGCTCGTGGTCTGGTTCCTCGCCGTCCGCTACGACATCCCGCTGTACTGAGCTACTGATCGCCGCCCTTGACCGCGAAGGCGCTCTGATACACCCGGACCATCATCGTTCCGGGTTGATCATTCCGGCCAGGAGCGATCGACACGCCCGGCTTCTTCTCCCTCTGGGCATTGGCGATCACCACCATCATCTCCTTGAGCGCCCGCAGCAGGATTGCGTCGTTACGCTCCGAGAAAGCGTCCTTGACCTCGATCTCGCCCCGCTGCTTCACCACCACGTGCTTGAAGAAGTTGATCGGCGCCGGCAGACCGGGCCGATAGACTCCCGCGCCCTCCGCTGCCGTCCGCAACGCCTGCCAGGTCGAGGTGAAGGTTCCGGGCGTCTTCTCCGGCAGGGGGACCGGCGTGGTCAACAGGTCGTGCCGACCGACTGTATCCTCGACCAGCTCGAACAGCGGCTCGTGCGCGTCGCTGTAGAGCTGGCTGCCCGCATTCAGCACCAACGAGGCGTTGGCGGTCATCGTCGCCGATGGCGACAGAATCTCGTTGTGCCCTCGGCCGGCGTAGGCCACCATGCTGGCAACCTGACCACCGGCGAGGTCGATGATGTGCAGCAGTTGCCCGGCCGACACCTGAAATGCCGATGCCTCGCCTCGAGCGATCTGCTTCGCGGCAACGGCGCGTTGTCCAACCAGAACATTTGTCATGTTTCGGATTCTTCCTCTGCTGACTGCCTAATGCGGTTTGTTGAATGCGTGAACAAACGCGTCACAATGCCAATGCATGGGGGCAGACACAGTGTCTGCCCTAGGTGATCAATCGCCGAGCCGGGCAGACACAAGGGTCTGCCTCTACGGACTCATCTTCCGGCAACCTCGCCTATTGTCGCAGCCTGCGAGCGTTGCGGTCCAATGCCGCTATTCCCATTGACGCACAGAATCCGGTACGATGCTCGTGGGACCTCAACCAGCCCCCAATCTGTGAACAGATCGTCAACACGAGGTGGGGACTTTATGCAGGACAACGATCAGCTTTCATCCGTCGTCAGGCTCGCCTTTCGGCTCGGATGCACCGCGTTCGGAGGGCCAGCCGCGCACATCGCCATGCTTCGCGACGAGGCGGTCGAGCGTCGCAAATGGCTGAGCGATCAGCACTTCCTCGACCTGATCGGGCTCACCAACCTGATTCCCGGTCCCAACTCGACCGAGATGGTGATGCACGTCGGCCACGAACGCGCCGGCTGGCGGGGTCTGGTCGGGGCCGGCACGGCCTTTATCCTGCCCGCCGCGGCGATCACGCTCGCCTTTTCCTGGGCCTATGTGGAGTACGGCGCGACCGCCCCGGGCGAGTGGATCCTGCGTGGCATCAAGCCGGTCGTGCTGGCGGTGATCGTGCAGGCGATCTGGGGACTCGGTCGCACCGCGATCAAGGGGCCGTGGTTCGCGGCAGTCGGCGCGCTGATCGTGGCGCTCTATCTGCTCGGTATCAATGAGATCGCCCTGCTTTTCGGCGGGGCCGCGCTCGCCGCTGGCGGGCAGTGGCTGATGTCCACCTGGCAGGCGAGAGGCAGCGGGACCAGCGCCAGCAGCCTGCTACTGCTCGGCCTGCCTGGGCTGCTGCCCGCGACCCAGGCTGTTGCCGACCCGACTGTCTCCTATAGCCTAGGCAGGATGTTTCTGGCGTTTCTCAAGATCGGCTCGGTGCTGTACGGCTCCGGATACGTGTTGCTCGCCTTTCTCCAAAACGAGTTCGTCGACGACCTCGGCTGGCTGACCGAGCAGCAACTGCTAGACGCCGTCGCTATCGGGCAGGTTACGCCAGGGCCGGTGTTCACCACCGCGACGTTCGTCGGCTATATCGCTGGCGGATTCCCCGGCGCGGTCGTCGCGACGCTGGCGATCTTCATCCCGGCGTTTCTCTTCGTCGGCCTGCTTCGACCCGTTCTTCCCCGGCTCCAGGCGATCCCGTGGGTGCGCCCGTTGCTGGATGGCGTCAACATCGCCGCGATCGGGCTCATGGTCGCGGTCAGCGTGCTGCTCACCGCGGATGCAGTGGTCGACGTCATGACAGCCGTGATTGCGGTGGTGGCGTTCGTGCTGCTGGTCCGATTTCGCGTAAACTCGGCAGTACTCATCGTCGCTGGCGCCGTAGTTGGTGGTCTCTCAACGCTGATCTGAACGCGATCATTGTAGGTAAGGGAACGTCACATGACTCGATGTACCGTTTGTGGAGCGGAATCTCGCGAGGGCGCAAAGTTCTGCACGTCATGCGGCACCCCCCTGGCTGACAATGCGGTAGAGCAGGAAGCGGGCGCCACGTCCGCCGAACGCGTCGACGGTCCAGGGCAGACATCTACCACGACAACCGTCGATCCCGAACCCGACAGCGCCCTATCAGCAACCTCTGCCGACGATGACGGCGACACCAGCGATGACCGCGACAGCGATTCAGCCTCGTCAACTCCTGACGACGGTCACTTCGCCTCCAGTTGGCCGGACGCGGATACCGCGGAGGAGGACGCATCCCTCGACCCCGATGATGATCGGGAGGCGATTGCCTCCACGGCTTCGCGCGAAGAGACACCATGGCGTGGCGCCTGGAACAATGACGACGACGAGCGCACTGATGATGATGACAGGATCGTCACATCGGCTGCGCCGGACAGCTTCGCCACCGACGCCTGGCAGGATCGCGGAGCATCCGACACCGCCTCCCGCGACGTATCGGCCTGGCCAGGCGTTTCGGCAGCTGACAATGATGGCGAAGATGACGACGATTCTGAAATCGATAGTGAAGACGATCGTGATCGCGTGTTTACCTCCGCCGCACCGGCCAGCTTCGCCACCGACGCGGATCAGGACGACCGGACGCCGGCGATCTCCGAGGATCGCGGCGCGTCGGACTGGGAGGGCTGGGCGCCGACGGCCTCGGGCCCATCCACCACCAGCGGCGCGTTCGACGAGCACCTCGACCACGCCCGCAAGCTGATCGATGAGCTTCAGCACCGGCTCGAACGGCTGGGTCCGCCCGCATCGCTGGCGTCACGCGACCTCGATCCCGATGACCTGGCCGACCAGTTGGAGCGATGGTCCCGCGCCTTGCCCAACAGCGACGAGTTGTTCGAGATCGTCCAGGAAGTGCGACGGTCGCCGCGTGACGTCGACGCGATGATCCGCCTGGCCGACCACGCCGCCGACCTGGAGCTGCTGGTACGGCACTACCAGTCGATCACCTCGACCTCGGACCAGTGGGCCACCGACCTGCGCCGCACCCGGGAGGGACCGTCCGACTCATAAGAAGGAGATCCATGTAGCCTCGGGCCGAAAGTGCCCCAGGTATCGCTTACCCCACCACCGGCAGGATCGGCGCGAGGTCGCGGGACTGGATCATCTGAATCCATCGGTTAGGCACATCGCTGGTGAAATCGACCGCCACCACCAGATCGTCATCGGCATGCACTCGCGAATCGTCGAGCCACATCAGCTCGACGTACGGCTGCCCGCTCAACGGCGACAACTCCCGCCAGCGCTCGGGGATCGCCTCTGCCTCTTGCCCGGCCAATGCCGCGCTCCCGTAGCGAATCCGCACGTCAACCTGAGCAGGTACGCTACTGATGCCTGACACCGGCGTTGCCTCAGGCGTCCCTTGCCCGACCAGCGACAATGGCTCGCTCACCGATCCGGCCCGCACGCCGAACGCCAGGTACTCCAGACCGGAGGACGTCCTAGTCGCCGGTGTCGCCGCTTCCAAAACAGGTGACGCATCTTCTGCTCCCACAATTCCTGGCGAAACCGGAATCAGCCCGACGGTGTCCGGCGAGAACAGATCAATCATGCCAGCCCAGAGTTCCTGCTCCAGCATCGAGGGAGCCAGACCAGCGACGGTCTGCGTGAAGTCTGAAATCGCTGATTCCTGCTGAGCAAATACCAGCGCATCGTCATACACCGCCGCGTGGTTCATCGTGCCGATACCGAGACGGCCCACCGAGCTCTCCAGATCGATGTCGTCACCGACGGTCCAATACGAGCCTCCGGTCTCCTGCTGCACAGGTAGATAGCCAGTAGCTTTCAGAGCCGCTCGGACTGCGTCGACATCGAACTCGCCAGTGAAGATCGAGACCACATCGGGCGAGAGGTTCAGCGTGATGGCCTGATCGACGCCGAACGGGTTGAACCCGAAGGTCTCGAACCACTCCGGCGTCCTTCCGGCCGGAAAGGCGTGCGCCGCAAGCGGCAACGCCAGGCTCGACTCGACGAACCCGTCCGGCAGGCTGCCAAGCGGCACATTCGGATCGGGCAACTCGACCCCGACCGAGGCCATCTGCCGGGCAAGATCGGCGTAGTAGAAGGGAATCAGGGGATCGTTCGCCACTTCTCTCGCCGGCACCATTGCCAGCAATGTCCCGATCCGATCAGCGAATGGGGGAAGCTCATCGGCTATGGGAGTCACTGGAGTTGCTGGTTGCGCCGCGATTCCCGATTGCGTACCAATCGCCAACATGGCAGAACCCAGCAACAGCGTGCGGCGGGACATTGCGGATCGATGGCGCTGGTTCATTCCGTACCTCTTTCAACATCCAGCTGTGAACCTACGTATGTGCGTACCAGGCTAGCTACTTGCCATTGGCCACGCCCAACTGGGTGTCCAGCGACATTCGCGACTGGTACGGCCCGATCGAGCGGTACGCCGTCGACACGCTCGCCCCGGCGTGGATGCGCTGGATCGCCTCGCCAAGAATCGACCCCACCGAGATCACGGTGAGCCGATCGAACTGCTTCTCGACGGGCAGCGGCACCGTATTGGTGACAACGACTTCCCGAATTTCGCTGGCCTGCAACCGGGCGACGGCGGGCTCGCTGAACACGGGATGGATGCAGGTCGCGTAGACCTCGATGGCCCCCTGCTTGAGGCAGACCTCGGCCGCCTGCGTGATGGAGCCGGCGGTGTCGATCTCGTCATCCACGATCACCACATGACATCCCTCGACCGAGCCGATCAGGTTCAGCACCTCGCTCTTGTCCTGGTTGCCGAGACGCCGTTTTTCGATGATCGCCAGCGGCGCGTCCAGGATTTCGGCGAAGTTGCGCGAGCGCTTGGTGTTGCCGAGGTCCGGGGACACCACGACTGGCTTCTCCAGCCGCTTCTCGACGAAGTACTGCGCGCCGAGGAACATCGCGCTGAGCTCATCGACCGGGATGTCGAAGAAGCCCTGGATTTGCCCGGCGTGGAGATCAACCGTCAGCACTCGATCCGCTCCGGCCTGGACGATCAGTTTCGCAACCAGCCGCGCCGTGATCGGCACGCGCGGCTGGTCCTTCTTGTCGGTCCGCCCGTATCCGTAATAGGGAATCACCGCCGTAATCCGCCCAGCCGACGCCCGCTTCAGCGTGTCGATCATGATCAGCATTTCCATGATCGAGTCGTTGACGGGGTTGGAGAACGACTGCACCACGTACACATCGTGCTGCCGCACGCTCTCGCCGATCCGCACGAAGGTATTGTCGTTCGAGAACTTGAAGACGTCAGCGCGACCCTGAGGCAGACCAACGTAGTCGCAGATCTGCCCGGCGAGGTGGGGGTTGGAGTTCCCGCTAAAGATCGTGATCTCGTCGTAGCGTCCGCTCACCCTGATCTGCTCCTGGCGTGGGCTCTCCGGCCCGCATGATGTTTCTGTCTGACCGTTTGAACACGTCACTGTGCCCATTCGACGCAGTCTATCCTGATCCTGCCGAAGGACCGGGGGCAGGCTCCAGACCCATTGCTACGGCGAGTCGACCACGCCCAACTGCGCCAGGGCCGCTCGCGCCGCCTCCTGCTCGGCGACGCGCTTGCTGCGCCCCTGCCCCTCGCCGAGCAGCGCGTCGCGGACCTTGACCACGACGGTGAACTCCCGCGCATGATCCGGATCTTCTGTCGCGATCGTCTCATACTCCGGCTCAATGTGGTCCTGTTCCTGCACAACCTCCTGCAGCCGTCCCTTGGGGTTGGCTACCGACTCCTGCCGGAAGATCTCATCGAGGTCGCGTTCCAGAAAGCCGAGCACGAACCGATCCGCCGCGTCTCGCCCCTGATCAAGATGGATCGCACCGACCAGCGCCTCGAACGCTCCGGCCAGCATTCGGTCCCGCGCGCCCTGCGACACGTGCTCACCCGTGCCGAGGTAAAGACACTCATGCACGCCAAGCTCCCTTGACCACCGTACCAGCGTCTCGGCCCGCACCGCCGCCACCCGCCGCCGGGTCAGCTGCCCCTCGTCCGCATCACCATCCCGGTTATAGAGGTACTCCGCCGTGATCGCGCCGAGGATGGCGTCGCCCAGGAACTCCAGCCGCTCGTTGCTCTGCAGGATCGCGAGCACACCTTCTAGCGGCAACCAGTCGTGCAGCACTGACCGATGCGTCAATGCCTGCCGCAACAGGAGGGAGTTGGCAAACGCGACGCCCATCCGGTCAGCGAGTTGCAGCTCCAGGCCAGGATCAGGAAGCCGGTACGGCGTCGGCTTTCGGATCCGGGCTGGCCGCGGTGATGCTGATGTTTGCCCAGCGCATTGCTCATGTCCACCCACGATGTCAGGCTACTCCATTGCGGGAATCGAAGAGATCTTCCAGGCGCTGCCCGTTTGCCCTGGCGAGCTCGCCGAGGCGATCCCAGTCCACCGCGATCACATAGGCATAGTGCTGATCGCCGACCTCGCGGGAGTGCGACGAGGCGAGGTCGAACCGAACCAGGAAATGGATCAGGGCGTCGGCCATCGCGTTCTCGTCGGGCTTGCGGTCGTCCAGCGTCAGCTCCGCGCCGCCACGTCCCTTGCGGTCCCACGCCAGCTGCAACCCGCGAGAAAACGCCTTGGCGTGGGTGTCCGCGGCATCCCGCTCGCGGGTCACCGCCGCCATCTTGCCCGCTTCCAGCTCCGCTCCGGCGACCTGCGCGGGTGCATCGCGGTCGATGGCGCGTTGCTCATCGGCGGCGGCGTACCGGGAGACGATGGCTGACAGTAACAGACGAATTTCCCGGTTCACAACGCGGCCTCCCGCCGTAGTCTGTTCGACCTCAGGTTCAATACCGTTCGATTATACGGTGCATATTTTCGTTGCGAGCAGTTTCGTCAGTGCTCGCACCGAAATCGCACGACACCGCGCTTCATCGTATGCTGAAGGCGACGTTGTCCGGGCCACCGCAGTCCGGAAGCATTTCCATCTCCTTAAACGCGGACACCTACTCCGCAATCACACCACCCTGGAGTTCCCCGCCGCATGAGTCAATTCCTCGAACTGGTCCGAACCCGCCCCGTCGTCTACGACGGCTCGATGGGGGCCACGATCCTCAACCTTGGCCTGACCCCCGACGATTACGGCGGGCAGGACAAGGAGGGGTACAACGACTATCTCTCCGTCGTGAAGCCGGACGTGATCGAGACGATCCACGCATCGTTCCTCGACGCCGGCGCGGACGTGATCGAGACCAACACGTTCGGAAGCAGCGTGATCAAGGCCAAGGAATACGGTGTCGGCGAGCAGACGTACGACATCAACCACGCCGCGACGGCGCTTGCCCGCCGGGTCGCCGACGAGTACGGCACGACAAGCCGCCCGCGATTCGTCGCCGGATCGATCGGCCCCTCCGGCCTGCTCCCCGCATCGGAAGATCCGATGCTCGGCGGGCATCGCTTCGGGGAGGTGGTCGAGCTGTTCGTGCCGCAGATCCGGGGACTCATTGACGGTGGCGTCGACGTCCTGATCATTGAGACGGTGCAGGACATCCTCGAGCTCAAGGCGGCCATCTTCGCCGCTCGCCAGGTGTTCCACGAGAAGGGCGTGGGCATTCCGATCCAGACGTCGATCACGCTCGACACCAGCGGTCGCATGCTGCTCGGCACCGACATCGCCGCGGCGCTGAACATCCTGGAGCATCTCAACGTCGACATCATTGGCCTCAACTGCTCGACCGGCCCCGACTACATGCGCGAGCCGGCCCGTTATCTGGGCGAGTACAGCACGAAGCCCGTCTCGATCATCCCAAACGCCGGTCTGCCGATCAACGTCGATGGCCAGGCGGTCTTCCCGATGGAGCCGGAGCCGTTCGCGCGTGACCTGCGCGACATGGTCGAGCACTTCGGCGTCGGCATCGTCGGCGGCTGCTGCGGCACCACGCCGGACCACATCGGCCTGATCGTGAAGGAAGTCGAGGGACGCCCCGTCACCTCCCGCCCGACAATGCCGCGCAACCAGGTGGCGAGCATGATCACGGCGGTCGACCTCGCGCAGGACCCCGCCCCGACCATCGTCGGCGAGCGCGTCAATACGCTCGGCTCGCGCAAGGTCAAGCGGCTGGTGATCGCCGACGATCTCGACGGTGTGCTCAACGTCGCCGTCAGTCAGATAGAGGAAGGCGCGCACCTGCTCGA
>JACCVC010000002.1 GCA_013698305.1 Chloroflexia bacterium | reverse complement strand
CGGCGACGAGGGCTGACGAACCCATTCGGACTTCAGATGATTCCCAAGTGGACAATTGGTATGGGCGGACCTGCGCAGCAGTCGTCCGCCCAGTATGCGCGAAGCGCGCACAATGGTCACATTGCCGTCTGCGACGGCCGGGCCGACAACTCTGTGGAGTCGGCCCCTACGAGCGTGCTTCGGGTTTGATGATGTCGGATTTCCGGCGCGGCACCAGCGCGATCTGTTCGAGGTCACGGCGGCGCTTGCCGTCGATCAGCATCCGGAGCGCGAGAATGATCGTCACGCCGAGCCCGATCACGCTCATCGTCGTGATCACATTTGCGTCGGCCTGGAGAATCCCGACGATTTCCCCATCGCCCTCGGAATTGAGCATCGCCAGGAGAATAAAGCCAAAGGCGACGACGAGATAGGCGAGACAGGCGGAGGTCAGCAATCGACGGAACATGAATACTCCTGAATTGGCCCGACGCAACGATCAGGCGGTGGTGATGCGGGTGCCGGTTCGTGAGCGATACCCGCGCCAGATAACCGGGCCGAAGAAGGCAAGCAGCGCAATTGCCAGGATCGAGCCGGAGATCGGCCTGGTGACGAATTCAGTGTAGTCACCCTGTGTGATCTGCAGCGCCCGGCGGAATTGTACTTCTGCTTTCGGACCCAGAATCACCGCCACTACCGCCGGACCCACCGGAACGTCGAAGCGTCGCATCAGGTAGCCGAAGACCCCGATGACGTACAGCACGACCAGGCCGGTGACCGACTGGCTTTGCGCCCAGGTTCCGAGTCCCGCGAAGACGAGGATGCCGGCGTACAGCAGCGGGCGCGGAATCGACAGCAGCTTCACCCAGAGCCCGACCAGCGGCAGGTTCAGCACCAGCAGCATCAGGTTGCCGATATAAAGGCTGGCGATAAGTCCCCACACCAGATCGGGGTTGGTGTCGAACAGCTGTGGGCCAGGGTTGAGATCGTAGCGCTGAAACGCCGCCAGCATGATCGCCGCGGTGGCCGAGGTCGGCAGTCCGAGCGTCAGCAGAGGCACCAGCACGCCAGCGGCGGACGCGTTGTTGGCCGCTTCGGGACCGGCCACGCCTTCGATGGCGCCCTTGCCGAACTCTTCCGGATGTTTGGTGAGCTTCTTTTCGACGGTATACGAGAGAAAGGTCGGGATCTCAGCGCCCCCAGCCGGCAGCGAGCCGATCGGGAAACCCAATGCCGTACCGCGCAGCCACGGCTTCCATGATCGGCGCCAGTCCTCGCGGGTCATCCACTTGCTGCCGGAAACCTTGTGGACCCTGCTTTTGTCCCGGCGCATATGCGATGCGATCCAGAAGGTCTCGCCGACGGCGAACAGCCCGACTGCCACCGTGACGACATCGACACCGCTGAGCAGGTGCTGGTTACCGAAGGTGAAGCGGGGCTGCCCTGTCAGCGCATCGATGCCGACAAGACCGATGGCGAGGCCGAGAAACAGGCTGACCAGGCCGCGCACCATCGAGCTGCCAAGCAGCGTCGCGACAGTGGTAAAGGCGAGGATCATCAGCGCGAAGTATTCCCAGGGGCCGAAGTTGAGCGCGATCTCGGCCATGGCGGGCGCGACGAGGGTAAGCCCGAGGGTGGCGATGGTGCCTGCCACGAACGAGCCGATCGCGGCGGTCGCGAGCGCAGTGGCGCCGCGTCCGCGTTTGGCCATCTGGTTGCCCTCGATGGCGGTGATGATCGAGGCGCTTTCGCCCGGTGTGTTGAGCAGGATGGATGTGGTGGAGCCGCCATACATGCCGCCGTAATAGATGCCGGCGAACATGATGAAGGCCGAGACCGGTTCGAGGGTATAGGTTACCGGCAACAGTAGCGCCACGGTTAGCGCGGGGCCGATTCCCGGCAGCACACCGACAAATGTGCCGAGAAAGACGCCGATCAGCGCAAACAGCAGGTTTTCTGGCGTGAGCGCAACGCCGAACCCGTCTATGAGGTTGCCAAATGCATCCATACCGGCGGTTTGCTCCCTCTGGTGACGGCTCGTGTTGGCTCTCGTTCACGGCAAGATACCGGGCCCGCCTCAACGCACGGGCTGCCCGTCTGCTCCCGCAAGGGTGTCATCGCTATAGCGAGAGCCATTCGCCGAACACCCCGGTCGGCAAGCGCACGCCGAGCCACGTGTCGAACACGAGGAAGATGGCAACGGCGAGCGCGATGGCGATTGCCGCATCGCGTAGATAGCTTCGACTACCCATCGCAAGGGCGGAGATGAAAAAGAGGGCGGCGCTGGCTGTGACGAACCCGGCAAATTCCATCAGGATCGCGTAGCAGACGAGCCCCGCGGCGATGATCGCGAGCACGGTCCAGTCGGTCTTGGCGCCGGGATCGAAGTCCTCCGATTCCTCGCCATGGCCGGTATACGGGCGTCGGATGATCTCTACGGTGTACCAGCCGCCAACGACCAGCAGCCCCACGCCGATGATCTGTGGGATCAGCCGCGGGCTCACCTGAACCGCCGATGCGCTGACTCGGATATCCTGTGCTCCTGTTAGCGCAAGTGCGCCAAGACCGAGCACGGTTGCGGCGATCAACAACTCACCCCAGCGCTGCCAGGGCGTCAGGGGCTCCGTGGGCTGCTCACCTGCATCACGATCCGATTGTGGGTCAACTATGCTCTTCGGCAATTCGTCCATGCAGCGCTCCAGGGAGTGCCGAAATCCATGCTTCGGCACTCCCGTCCACTCACGACAGAATCGTGCAGTGGCCATGCGACTACTCGATCAAGCCAAGCTCTTTCAGCAGCGCCGTGACGCGTTCGTCCTCGCTGGCGAGATAGGCGCCGAATTCGTCTCCGCCGAGGTAGAAGTCGCTCCAGCCGAACGCGGCCAGCGTCTCCTGCCAGCTCTCCGACTGGGTCGCGGTTTCTATTGCCTGGATCATGCACTCCTGCGCTTCCGCGGAAATGTCCGGTGGAGCGACGAAGCCGCGCCAGTTGGCCAGCTCGATGTCGATGCCAGATTCCATCAACGTGGGGATATCCGCGCCGAAGATAGCCTCGCCGCCTTCAGCCGGAGTTGCGCCCGGCGTGGCGTCGGCGGCTCCTGGAGCGGCGGCAGCGCCGATATTTCCTGACACTGCCAGCGCCCGGAGATCGCCACTTTCGATCTGACCCTGCCATTCGCCGAGTCCGGAAACGCCAGCGGTTGTTTGGCCACCGAGGATGGAAGACAATGCCTCACCACCGCCGGAGAAGGGCACGTAGTTGATCAAGGTCGGGTCAACTCCGGCTTCCTGCGCCAGCAGGCCAACCAGCAGGTGGTCGACACCACCAGCGGAACCGCCGGCCCAGCTGATGGAGCCGGGATCCTCGACAAAGGCGGCCATCAGGTCGTCGATCGTCTCGTATTCAGAATCGGCCGGCACCACGATCACTTCATACTCGGTCGTGAGTCGCGCGATCGGCGTGACCTGGGAGAGGTCGACAGGGGATTCGTTCAGGGCGATGCCGCCGGTCATCACCAGCCCCATCACCATCATCATATGATCGTCACCAGCGTGCTCACTGACCAGCTCGGCCAGTCCGATCGTGCCAGCCGCGCCTTCGACATTGAACACTTCTACAGTCTCGACGATACCTTCATTTTGCAGGGTTGCCTGCATCTCCCGGGCGGTGCCGTCCCAGCCTCCGCCGGGTGCGGCGGGCGCCATGATCTGAAGCGTTTCCGATGACCATTCGGCGCAGTCGCCCTCCTGGGCTGTGGCAAACGATACGGGGAATGCGAACGAAAGCAAGAGCGCGAATGACATCGACAGCGCGAGCATTACCCTCCAGCCACGTAATCGGGTTGTTCGGCTAACCATGAACCGTCTCCTTTTCCCCGATGATGGGGATGTCCGGAACCTCACGTCCACCCTGACCGTGCGCAAGCGGTACGATCTAAGACACCTGGCTTGGTAAAAATTGTCTCTAACGCTCTGCATCGTGTGACAATGGATGCCGGACGATGAGGCCGCCGAAACGTGAAACCGCGCAGTCTTTGTGGACATGGTCCCGGTCGCGTGTCGTAGGTCGTTTGATGATGCTACCAGAAATCACCTTGCCGTGATGTGACTTGCTGATCGGAACTGGAGTGAGGATCAATGGTGAAGACGTTCGACCTGATCGTGATCGGCGCGGGCGCCGCTGGCAGCTCGGTCGCCTCCAGCGCCGCCGAGCGAGGATTCTCGGTGGCGCT
>JACCVC010000329.1 GCA_013698305.1 Chloroflexia bacterium | reverse complement strand
CGCCTCGACCACTCATTTTGCAACGTGGGATCGTCACGGCGTCGCGTTTCCGGGTCCGGACAACAAGGACGCCGCCCTTATTTCTCGAAAGGTACAGGGGCGATATACGGCCTTCCATCGCCTGCCGCCATCGATGTGGCTTGCCTACTCGGATGACCTGATAGCGTGGGGCGACTATCACGAGATCATGACGCCTCGCGAGGGTTGCTTCGACGACCTCAAGCTCGGTGCCGGTGGTGCGCCAATCGAGACCGAGCTGGGCTGGCTTGTGATCTACCACGGAGTCGACAAAGACCTCGTATACCGACTCGGTGTCGCGCTGCTGGACAAGGACGATCCCACCAAGGTGCTCAACCGGCCGAAGACGCCTATCCTGGAACCTGAGGAGCCATGGGAGCTGCGCGGCGATGTGCCAAACGTGGTGTTCACCTGCGGCACCGCCTCCCGCGGCGACAGGTATCTGGTCTACTACGGCGGCGCGGACCGGGTGATCGGCCTGGCGACGGCCGACAGGCAAGCGCTCCTGGATTTCGCCGCCAGCGCCGAATAAGGCCGCAATTGGCGGGACTATTTCAACCGCCAGGGGTGTCATGATGGCCCCGAACCGGCGAACGCAACGTGTTGGAATGCTTCTCGCTTCGTGATACGCTGCGGATTGAATGAACTGGCGGCAAGGTGGAGATAAGGAAGAACCATGTCAAAACAGATATTCAAGCTTGTCGCCGCAATCGCCACCGTGATCGCGTTCACCGTGGCTCCGTTGAACGCGTTGGCTGTGCAGACACCGTCGGAAGGCGTCGCCTCACCAGGTGCATCGCCGACTCCTGCGGTCGGTATCGCACTGATCCTGCCGGATGAGGAACAGGTGCCTACCGGTCTGGTGATCATCGACGACGGAGAACGTACCCTCAGCGATGTCACCGATGGCTTCACCGACCCGGATGAGACATCGGACATGTTTGAGGAATGGGGATGGGAGCGCAATGTCATCCGCGCCTTCCACACACCGGCAGACGCCACTGCTGATCCTGAAGAGGTCGATGGCATTTACATCAGCGTCCATGAATTCGGATCCCCGGACGCGGCGGCGGAAGCGCTCGACTACTCGGTTGAGGTTCATCTTGGGGATATTGCTCTCGCCGAACAGGATCATGAAGAGCTTGGTGAAACATCCACGGTTCTCTTCGGAGAACAACCGTACGGTAGCGAGATCACGATCTATGTGCAGCAGGGTAATGCGCTGATTCGCCTGTCCGCTTCGTCGCCGGAGGGTGATCCCACCGAGGAGGCGATCGCATTGATGGAGTGGATGATCGAACAGGCGCAACTTGACCAGTAAGCTGACCGTGCCCGCTGGAGCCACACATGGCACGAACAGGCGCCGTGACGATTGTCGACGGTGCCTGTTCGTTGTTGCGAGCCTTGTCAGCATCGCCAGCGCATCGCAAGATGTCCCCAGAACGATACATCGCTGCACACAACCGAAGGGACACAGGCTTCATGGCTCAGAGCGCTACTACCACACCAGTTTCCGATGATCTCGCCTGGGTGCTTTCCGACGAGCCCCTCACATTCGTTGCCGATCTCCAGCGGACGTTCAATGCGCGGCGAATCGAGCTGCTCGACACTCGTCAGACCCGCGCCAAAGCAATTCTCGACGGGGCTGAGCTCGGCTTTCTGGATGAGACCGCTGATGTCCGAGCCGGCGACTGGTCCGTCGCGCCGGCGCCAGCCGACCTCAACGACCGCCGCGCCGAGATCACCGGTCCCTGCGACCGCAAGATGGTGATCAACGCGCTCAACAGCGGCGCGAAGGTCTTCATGGCCGATCTCGAGGACGCCTCATCGCCGACCTGGCACAACGTGGTCGATGGCCAGCGCAACCTCCACGACGCCGTGCGCCGGACAATCACCTTCGAGAACCCCGATGGCCGTACCTACCAGCTCAACGACGAGGTCGCCACGCTGCTCGTGCGCCCGCGTGGCTGGCATCTGCACGAATCCCACATCACCGTCGACGGCGAGCCCGCCAGCGGCAGCCTGGTCGATTTCGGCCTGTACTTCTTTCACAACGCCGCCGAGTTGGTGGCGCGAGGCTCCGGCCCGTACTTTTACCTGCCCAAGATGGAGAGTCACCTCGAAGCGCGGCTCTGGAACGACGTCTTCACGCATGCGCAACAGGCGCTCGGCATCCCGCATGGGACGATCCGGGCGACCTGCCTGGTCGAGACGCTGCCCGCCGCCTTCGAGATGGAAGAGATCCTCTACGAGCTGCGGGACCATGCCGCCGGACTCAACGCTGGCCGCTGGGACTACATCTTCAGTGCGATCAAGACCTTCCACAACCGCCCGGACAAGATCCTGCCGGACCGGATTCAGGTCAACATGACCGTGCCGTTCATGCGCAACTACACCGAGCTGCTGGTGCGCACCTGCCACACGCGGGGCGCCCACGCCATCGGTGGCATGGCGGCGTTCATCCCCACGCGCAAGGACCCGGAAGCCAACGAACGCGCGATGACGGCGGTCCACGCCGACAAGAAGCGCGAGGCCGGAGATGGCTTCGACGGCACCTGGGTCGCGCATCCTGGCCTGGTGCCAATCGCGATCGAGGAGATGACCGCCGTCTTCGGCGATGCGCCCAACCAGAAGGAGCGGCTACGGGAGGACGTGTCGGTGGAAGCAAGTCAGCTTACCGATTTCGCGATCCCCGGCAGCACGATCACCGAGGCGGGCGTCCGCACCAACGTCAACGTCGCGATCCAGTACATCGCCGCCTGGTTGAACGGGACCGGCGCCGCCGCCATCAACAACCTGATGGAGGATGCCGCCACCGCCGAGATCTCCCGCGCCCAGTTGTGGCAGTGGATTCACCACGATCAATCCACTGACGACGGCACGCCGATCACTCGAGAGCGGTACGGGGCGATCCGAGACGAGGAGCTGGCAAAGCTGGTGGGGGATTTCCCCTTCGCCGAAGCGGCGGCGCTGCTCGACCAACTGGTCCTGTCCGACGAGTTCCTGACCTTCCTGACGCTACCTGCCTACGAACGGCTTGGCTAGAAGGGCCGACTTTGCCAATGATCGTAAAGAGACGCTCATAACCAAGTCGTCATCCTGAGCGGAGCGAAGGACTCCTCGGCGAAGCCGCTGCGCGAAGCGCAGAATAGAAACCTTGCGGCTTGACGCGGCAGCAAGCTGCAGAGCGTTTCGCGAGGGGGTGCTCAATAGGCGGTTTTGCAGGAACCGAGCGGACGCGGTCCATCGTATTCGCTCAGCATGACGAGCTTTTGTGTTGCGCCTTTCAGCCAAAATCGGGGGTTCGTCTATGAACCTATCTCTACCATCCATCGACCGCCTCGCCACACAATTGATGGAACGCGCCGACGAGCTGGCGACCCACACCGAAGAACCCGGCGGCATCACCCGCCGCTACGGAACGCCGGCGCTGGCCGAGGTGATGGAGATCGTCGAAGTCTGGATGCGGGAGGCGGGGATGACCACCTGCCGCGACGCGATCGGCAATCTCTACGGCCTCCAGCAGGGTGTGTCGGACGAGACGCCACGGCTGCTGCTCGGTGGCCATCTCGATTCGGTGCGGGATGCCGGTCGGTACGACGGCATCCTCGGGGTACTCAGCGCCATCGCGGTTGTCGAGTTCTTCCGGGCATCGGCAACGGACCTGCCGTTCGCGCTGGAAGTCGTCGCCTTCGCCGATGAGGAGGGCGTGCGCTTTCACTCGCTCTACCTCGGCTCCTCATCGGCAACCGGCACGCTGCCTGCGGAGATTCTCGACGTCGCCGACGCGGACGGCATCACGGTTCGGGAGGCGGTCCGCGAGTTCGGCTTCGACCCTCAAACTGCGCTCACGGGTTCGCTGACCGACCATCGCTATGTCGGCTTCATCGAGGCGCACATTGAGCAGGGACCGCGACTCGAGGCGGCGAGTCTTCCGGTCGGCATCGTCTCCGGCATCGTCGCCACCCGCCGCGCGTACCTCGACATTTACGGTGTCGCCGGGCACGCTGGCACAGTGGCGATGGAGGATCGGCACGATGCGCTCGTCACCGCCTCGGAGATCATCCTCGCGATCGAGGCTATCGCCCGCGAGATCGAGGACGCCCGCGCCACCGTCGGCGAGCTCACGGTCAAGCCGGGCGCCAGCAACGTCATCGCAGGGGAGGTCCGCCTCAGTCTGGACGTTCGCCATCCGGACGGCGCGATAGTCGACGATATCTACGACCGCATCCGGCACGCCTCGGGTGCGGTGGCAGCGGAGCGACAGATGGAGATCGTCTGGCGCACCGGGCAGAAGGTCGAAGCGATGGTCTGCGATGCCGACCTGAATCGTGTCCTCACTGCTGCCATCGGCGACGGCGGCCTGAAGCCGATGGAGCTGTTCAGCGGCGCGGGTCACGACGCCACCGCGCTCTCCCGCATCATGCCGGCAACGATGCTGTTCGTGCGCTGCAAGGACGGGATCAGTCACAATCCCGCCGAGAGCATCACCACTGTCGATGCCGCCACCACGATCGACATCCTCGCCCGGTTCGCGCAGACACTGGCGACGAGCCAAAACCAGCCAACCGGCTGACCAACAGGGCAGGGGAGGGATATCCCCACCCGCCGATTCCCGGCCCACCTCCTGTTGACCGCGGCGCCGATCTCCGATCATGTACTCACGGTCACACGGCTTGATCGGTGAGAGGAGATCAGCATGGCAGCGGTTGCGCTCCAGCACGGCGACCATCAGCGGCGGGAGTCCTTCCTTCTTGACCTCGATGCAGGCGATGGCGTGCCACGCGCCGCGCGCATCGCCGGCTTGACCCTGATCACCATTGTCGTCGTCGGGGTCATGGCGCTGTGGTTGCAACCGTTGGCGCATGCCGATCACCTCCATTCCAATGACGCCTCCCTGACCGTCTTTACCCTGCCCGCGCTTCGCCCACCGGCGCTCGGCGTTCGCCTGCCGTTCCATCTTGAAACCGGTCCGGCTGCGGCTGTCCATTGGCTGGAGATGACGACGATCGTGAGCGCCGCTCCGGACATCCAACCCGCGACAGGCGATACTGTAACTATCCATTACCAGGCAATACCGATCAACGGATCGTTCGGCCTGCACAGCACACAGGACCCAATCGCATGACAGACCCAGCCCCAACCTCCTCCAATGCCCAGCACGGGGCCAGCACCAGTGCCGACCGCCGCTGGAACGACGACCAGATGCAGCGCATTGCCCGAACACTCGTCGACGAGCCGGAATCCGTCTGGCGATATATCCGCGGACTTCCGGGAATACGATCCTGGAAGATCCTCAACGACATGGTCTTCCTCATCCTGAGCGGTTTGCTCGGGACGCTGTGGTTCGTGGTCGCGATCGTGGGATTCACCGTCGGCGTGTCCTTGCTGATTGTCATCGTCGGCGTGCCGATTCTCGCCGCAACCATCGCGATCCTCGTCTGGGGAGCGAACCTGGAACGCGCACGCGTCCGCGCCTTCCTCAACATCGATCTTCCCTCGCCCTATGCCGACCTTCCCCACAATGGCGGGCGGGTCAAACGCGGCTGGCAGGCGCTTCGCACCCCAGCAGTCTGGCGGGATATCGCCTACCTGCTGCTGCTCTTCCCGATTGGCCTGCTCGAGATTGCCGTCGCCTTGATCCCGCTCCAGTTTCTCGTAACGCCACTGATAACGCTGGTCGGTGGGGAGAACAACATCCTGTTCTGGAACGTCGACAGCTTTGGGGAGTCGCTATTCGCGCTCCTCGTCGGCGTCATCCTGCTGGTGCCGCTGAGTATGTTGATCAACCTGCTGGCGATGCTGCACGGCGAATTCGCCAAGCGGCTGCTGGCGCCCTCCACCGAGGAGATCCTCACCGAACGGGTCGAGGTACTGACCGAGAGCCGCTCGGCGGTGATGAAGGCGATGTACCTGGAGCGCCGCCGGATCGAGCGCGACCTTCACGACGGCGCCCAACAGCGGCTGGTGTCGCTGGCGATGGACCTGGGCCGGGCGCGGGAGCGGATCGACTCCGGCGACGACGCGGGCGCGCGCGAGCTGGTGTTGCGATCCCACGAGGAGAGCAAGGCCGTCCTCAAGGAGGTGCGCGACCTAGTCCGGGGCATTCACCCGGCGGTGCTATCAGACCGGGGGCTCGACGCCGCGATCTCGGCCATCGCCAGTCGCTCGGCGATCCCGGTCGGGGTAGAGATCGACCTGCCGACCCGCCAGCCAGATGAAGTCGAGGGTACCGCCTACTTCGTCGTGGTCGAGGCGCTGACCAATATCGCCAAGCACAGCCACGCCTCCGAGGCAAATGTGGCGATCACGCGGGATGACGACTGGCTGCGCATTGAGATCAGCGATAATGGACTCGGCGGGGCAGACCTCGCCCGCGGGTCCGGGCTCAGCGGGCTGCGTGACCGGATCCAGGCGCTGGATGGCCGACTCCGGGTGGAAAGCCCGAACGGCGGCGGCACCCGGTTGATTGTGGAGATTCCCTGCGGGTAGCCGCATGATCCGGCTCCAGGCCAAACAATGCACTCTGCTTTCGAGTGGGGTCAGGAATAAACACACCATGCGCGTCGTGATCGCGGAAGACGCCGTCCTGCTTCGTGAGGGGCTGGTGCGGCTGTTGACAGAGCAGGGGATGGAGGTGGTGGCTGCGGTCGGTGGTCCCGATGAGTTGATCGAGGCGACCACCAGGCTCCGGCCGGATATCTCGATCGTCGATGTCCGCATGCCTCC
>JACCVC010000326.1 GCA_013698305.1 Chloroflexia bacterium | reverse complement strand
CGCTGGGCAAGCTCTTGATCTTCTGCGATGTTTTGGTCCTTCGCCCTCGCCAGTGATTCGGCAAGCTCGCCAATAGATTTTGTCACCCGGTCCGAGGAGAAGCGCGGCGCGCCGAGGGCGGTGGCGACCTCTTCGAGCGCACGGGTATCACCCTCGGGTGATCCGACCGCCGCGCCGAGCCGGGTCAGCAACTCGTCGATCTGCGCTGTCCGGCCTGTCTCGCCGGAGACAATGGCAAGGTCGAGCAGGTGAGATACATGCGAATCCGCGTCACGGGACGTTTCCGCCTGCCGAGCCGACCCGCGAATGGCCTGGCTGATTCGCTGGGAGACTGCTCCGGGAACCGAGCGTTCGACGATCGCCTTGGCGAATGCCTCCTGATACACCGGCGGCAACCCCTGCAACGCTCTGGACTGTTTTTCGGAAAGCTGGCCCGACCGGATTTGTTCCTGGGTAGCGTCCGGGAGCTTGCCGGTGTCGAGCAACTGAAAGAGTCGGGAGCGCCGGATGCCGACCTCGGCAGCGACCTCTTCCCACGGCGCGTCGTCCATCCGAGACTTCAGCATGCGGAGCGCCCGCGCCCGGTCGACGGCGTTGAGGTCGTCGCGGACGATGTTCTCCATCAACTGCTGGATCAGGCGACGGTCTTCCGGCACATCGCGCACCAGCGCGGGGATGCTCTCTCGTCCCGCCTGATGCGAGGCGCGGAACCGCCGTTCGCCATGAACGATGATGTAACGATCACTGCCGGCGTGATAGCGGACGACGATCGGCTGCAGCACGCCCTCGGACGCGATGCTGGCGGCCAGCTCGTCGAGGCGATCCTGGTCGAAGGTCCGGCGTGGCTGGTCCGGGTCGGGAACGATCCGGTCGAGCCGGATCTCCTTGGCGTCGGCGAGGTCCTCGACGCCGACTGCCTGGGGGCGGGTATCGCTGAACAGCGCGTCAACCGTGAACCGGCGGCGGGATCGACCGGGTCTGCCGGCTGTCTCCGGCTCGGTGCTGGTTTCACCTTTCGGCTGGCGCTGAGCCGGTGGACGCCGGGATCGTCCACCGGCTCTTCCGGTCAGGATGTCGTCGTGCTCAGGATCCATCTCGCGATCAGACATTGACGGCTCCTTCCGCTACCGTTGCCGACTCGGATGCAGCCATGTCGCCGATCAGCCATGAACCGACCTCGCGGTAGGCGTTGGCGACGTTGGATCGAGGCATGTAATGAAGCACGCTGGTCTGCTCGGCAGTAGATTCGGCGCCGCGCACGGAGAGTGGGATCGCCGGCAGCAGGGCAAGCTCCGGGAATTGCGTCTCGAGCGTGGAGAGCATGTCGACCGCGAGGCGAGACGAGTGATGAACCTTGGTCGGCAGGAACCCGATGATCTCCAGCGTCGGGTTGAGGCGGCGAGTGCGCCCGAGCGTGTCGAACAGCCGTTGCAGCACCATGACCGACAGCGGATGCGGCTCGATTGGGATGATCAACTCGCGGATCGCGACCAGGATGTTGATCGAGATGATGTTAAGCGCCGGTGGCGAGTCGATCAGGACGAAATCGTAGTGGCCCAGATCTGCCTGTCGAAGCCGGTTGTCGAGTTGGCGCTCCCGTTCCAGCACGTTGAGCAGCTCCATCTCGGCGGCGGCAAGGTCGGGATGGGACGGCGCGATGTCGATGTTGGCGATGCCGGTCGGTTGGGTGACATCCGCGATGCCGAACGACTCGTCGAGCAGCAGGTCGTAAACCGAGGCATCGAGCGCCGCGACATCGACGCCCAGGGCCATGGTCAGGCTCGCCTGGGGGTCGAGGTCGAGCACCAGCACCCGCTTGTCGCGCTCAGCAAGGGCCGCCGCGACGTTGAGCGTGCTGGTGGTCTTGGCGGTGCCGCCCTTTTGATTGAAGAACGCGATGATTCGAGCCATGCGGGGAGTGCCATTTCAACCAGTAGGGGCAGCCGGCTGTGGCTGCCCAGGGTCGGCACAGAAGCCGACTCGTACGAACGTGTGTGTTTCACCCCAAGATTACCAGCAAGCGCGGTCAGGCGGTGGCGGTTCGGGATCGTGGCGACGGCTCGCTCCACGGCAGCGAGATCCGCCATGGTAGCCACCGGTTGATCGCCAGCGCCGCGAAGACGATGATCCAGCCGCCGATCGCGTCGATCCAGTAATGGTTGCCGGTCACCATCACGGTGTAGGTCATCAGCGCGACGAGCAGCGCCGCGAAGACCCGCCCGACGATCCTCCACGCGCCGGGCAGCGCGTTCCACATCATCAGCGCAGCGATGGTCGTCCAGCCGATGTGCATGCTTGGCATCGCGGCCAGCCGGTTGGCGGTGACCAGACCTTCTTCGGAGAAATAGTTGGGGCCGTAGACCGCCAGTGTGTCGACGAAGTCCCAACCGTACGGCTGCATGAACCTGGGCGGGGCAAGGGGATAGATGATGTACCACGGCAGAGCCAGGATCATGGTCAGGAAGAAGACCCGGCGGAGATACAGAAATCGGGCCGGCGCGAAGAACAGCAGGATCATCGCGCAGGCGTAGAACACCCACATGAACCAGGCGTAGAAATAGTTGAAGAACAGGATCAGGTCGCCCTGAGCGAGCAGCCAGCGCTGAAGATCAAGCTCGACGTTGGCGTTGATCACGCCCTGGATGTCGAGAATCTGGAGCGCATTGTCGAACGCGACCGACTCCGCTCGGGGGATGTACAGGCGGCGCACGACCTTGTAGATCTGAAAGAGAACGAGGAACAGCAGGACCTGCGCTGCGCCGAAGAGCACGGTCCGCGGGAGGTCCCGCTTCGGCGGGAACGATGCTTCGTCATCGCCGGTCGCCGGTCGCAGCCAGCCGTTCCTCGCCATCTACTCTCCTCGTAGGCGGGTCAGGCGCACCCGGAGAGGGGTCGAATACTGATCGGAGAATGATTCGGGGGTCATGCCAAGGTGGCCGATGTCTTCGCGGTACTTGGTCAGGAACTCGGCATGATCCCTGGCGGCGGGAGCGTTGTCGTCGATTTTGGCTTCGCACTGGAAGATCACCACGTCGCCTCCGCCAATGGTGCTGTTGAAGTTGAGGGCAACCTGTGGGCGTACGGAGATGTTGCGGAGCTTCGGAGTGCCTGGAACGGTGTAGATGAGCAACTCCTCGGGTCCTTCGGGCACGAACCAGACCGGGTTCGGCTGTGGCGCCTCACTCTTGCTGCCGACGGTTGTGAGCCAGATGACGCGTTCCTCGCCGAGGCGCTGCTGAACGCGCTTGCCGAAGTCGGTGGTGGTGTCGATCAGGGGCATGATTTTACTCCATGCGGGACGACACGAGCTCGCCCCCTGGGAATCCGGTTTAGTTTCCACCGGGTCGGTAGTTTGGCGCTTCCTTGGTAATGGTCACATCGTGCGGGTGACTCTCCTTGAGGCCCGCGGCCGTGACCTGAACGAACTGGGTGTTGGTGCGGAGATCGTCGATCGAGCCTGCGCCGGCATAGCCCATCGCCGTGCGGAGTCCGCCGACAAGCTGAAACACCAGCTGGGATAGCGGCCCCTTGTAGGCGACCCGACCCTCGATGCCTTCCGGCACGAGCTTCTGGACGTTGCCAATGTCCTCCTGGAAGTAGCGATCCTTAGAGAACGACCGCCCCCGCATCGCCCCGAGCGACCCCATGCCACGGTACTCCTTGAATCGCTCGCCCTGGAAGATGATCACGTCGCCGGGGCTCTCGTCGAGTCCCGCCAGCAGGCTGCCGACCATCACCGCGTGGGCGCCAGCGGCGATGGCCTTGGCGATGTCGCCGGAGAACTGGACGCCCCCGTCGGCGATCACGGTGACGTCCGTGCCGTCGAGCGCGCGGGCGACATTGTGAATCGCGGTGATCTGCGGGACACCGGTGCCGGAGACCACACGTGTGGTGCAGATCGAACCCGGCCCCACCCCCACCTTGACCGCGTTCGCGCCGGCGTCGGCCAGCGCCTCGCCCGCCGCGCCAGTGGCGATGTTGCCGGCCATGATCGAGACGTTCAGGGTTTTGCGCAGCTTGCGGACCATGTCGAGCACCGATTGAGAATGGCCGTGGGCGGTGTCGACCACCAACAGGTCGACGCCCTTGCGGACCAGCTCCTGGGATCGCTCCTCGGCATCCTGCCCGACTCCAACCGCCGCGCCGACGCGAAGCCGTCCCCGATCATCCTTGGTCGCCTTGGGATACTGGATTTTCTTTTGGATGTCCTTGACCGTGATCAAACCGGTAAGGATGCCGCGCTCATCGACCACCGGCAGCTTTTCGACCTTGTGGCGGTGCAGGATGTCGCTGGCCTCATCCAGCGTCGTGCCCTGCGGCGCGGTGATCAGCCCGTTGCTGGTCATAACGTCGGCGATCCGCTGGCTGTTGTCCTGAATGAAGCGGAGGTCGCGATTGGTGAGGATGCCGACCAGCTTGCCGGTGTCGTCGGTGATAGGTACGCCGCTGATGTGGTAGCGCTCCATCACCGCCTCGGCGTCACTCACGGGCCGGTCGGGGGAGAGCGTGACCGGCTCGACGATCATGCCCGCCTCGGAACGCTTGACCTTGTCGACCTCGGCGGCCTGTTCCTCGATGGAGAGGTTGCGGTGGATCACGCCGATGCCGCCTTCGCGGGCGAGGGCAATGGCGAGCCGGGCTTCGGTGACGGTGTCCATCGCGGCGGAGAGGAGCGGGATGTTGAGCGTGATCTCGTCGGTGATGCGGATGGACGTGGAAACCTCGGCAGGCAGCACCTGGGAGTGGGCGGGCAGGATCAGCACGTCATCGAACGTGAGGCCGAAGCCGGTGAACTTGTCGGCGCGGAGCCTGCCGTCGTGCTGCCCGTTCGGGGTGATGCCGGGCGACAGATGCTTTTGTTCGGGAATCGTCTGGACCATGAGTTCCTCCTGAGAATGACATTGCGTCGGGTTGGCCCTGTGTCGGTCCTAGGAATTGGACCCTGCAAGGCGGGCAAGCAACTCATCGGCGACGTCGACGTATGCGCGGGCGCCGCGCGACGACGGGTCGTACTCGGTGATGGACTGGCCGAAGCTGGGCGCTTCGGCGAGCCGGACGGAACGCGGCACGACGGCGGAAAAGAGGTGATCGGGAAAGTAGCGGCGGACCTCGTCGACGACGTGCCCGGCGAGTTTGGTACGACCATCGTACATGGTCATCAACACCCCCAGCAGTTCCAGGTCTGGATTCAGCCCTTTGCGGATCAGGTCGATGGTCGACAGTACCTGGCTGACGCCCTCAAGGGCAAGGTATTCGCACTGAACCGGGATCACCACCGACCCGGCGGCGGTGAGGGCGTTGACGGTGAGAAGTCCCAGCGAGGGTGGGCTGTCGATCAGGACCACGTCGTAGTCGGGCAGGATGGGCCCGAGCACGTCGGCGAGGCGGCGCTCGCGCCGGTCACTGTCAACCAGTTCGATCTCGGCGCCGGCCAACATGGGCGATGCGGGAACGAGATCAATGTTGTCCCGAACCGCCGTTACACGCGCGTTCGCCATATCAGCGTCGCCGGTGAGCGCGTCGTAGATCGTGAACTCGAGGTCGGCTCGTTCGACGCCCAGCGACGAGGTCGCGTTGCCCTGCGGGTCGATGTCAACAAGCAGAATCCTGCGCTCACGGCGGGCGAGGCTTGCGGCGATGTTGACGGCGCTGGTGGTCTTGCCGACGCCGCCCTTCTGGTTGACGAACGCCACCACAGAACCCAGACGCCCGGTGGAGCCGGGTTGCTGAGGTGCAAAACCTGATTGCGACGATGGAGAGATCAATGTTGCGATGCTGCCCTGTCGTGGTGGACGTCCGGCGCGGAGAAACGCGATTCGGATGACGACGGTGGATCGACAACGAGGCGGGCGCGAAGCAGCCCGGTTCGTTGCGGAATCCTAGCATGTTGAGAGGAGAGCCTCAATGCCGCGTGGCATTCGGGGAGGGCAGGAGCTGGCCGCTCAGGGACGACGTGAAAGTTCGGCGCGCGTGCTGTTGATCTGGTCTCGCAGGGTACTGGCGGCGGTTCTGGCGGCATCGGCGAAGTCCGGTCCTGAGGAGGCGTAGATGATGCCGCGGCTCGACGAGCAGAGCAGGCCGGCGCCGTCTGGCTGCAACCCGGCGTCGAGCGATGCGGAGAGTTCGCCGCCCTGGGAGCCGACGCCCGGCAGCAGGACCGGCAGCGTTGGGGCAAGGGAGCGGATGGTGGCGAGCTGTTCCGGAAAGGTCGCGCCGACGACGAGCCCGACCGACGCCGGGTAGTCCTGTTCCCATTGGGCGGCGCGGGTAGCGACATATTCGTACAGCGGTTGACCCGTATCGCCGAGCGTGCGGTCCTGAAGGTCGCCGCTGCCCGGATTGCTGGTCTTGGTGAGGACGATAACGCCTTTGCCTGGATAGCCAAGGAAGGGTTGCAGGCTGTCCTCGCCCAGGTAAGGATGGACGGTGATCGCGTCCGCATTCAGTTCGTCGAACCAGGCGGTGGCGTAGGCGGCGTCGGTGGAGTCGATGTCCCCGACCTTGCAGTCGAGAATGACCGGGAGCTCGGCGGGGATGGCGGCGCGGACATCGTAGAGTGCGGCGAGCCCTTCGCGCCCGTAGGCGAGAAAGAAGGCGAGGTTGGGCTTGTACGCAAGGGCGAATGGCGCGGTCGCTTCGACAATTGCGGTGCAAAACTCTACTGCTCCCGCCGCCGAATCGGGAATGCCGTCGGGCATCTGGCCATGAGCCGGATCGAGCCCAACGCAGACAAGCGAGTCGATCGCGCGGGCTCGGTCAGCCAGCCTTGACGTGAATGTACGTACATTACGGTCAGGTGTGGAGTCTCGGGTCACGTCGCCGATCCTTTCGCGAATTATTGAAATAAATGTCGGTTATTTAGGTTCCTAGCCTTCGATAACAATGCTGAAATCGTCCGTACACCCCTTGTGACTCTCGGGAACATCTGTGCGTCCGTATTTTGCGATGCTACACTCCGGTTACTGAGTTGAAGATTCACTGCCATCTGATGTGTCGATGGCCCGTCCAGTTTGCCCGATGCGTCATAATGACTCGTTGATACTGTTGGAACGTAACCTTCCGATTCATCGTTGGAGTTCAGATGTGGCGACACAGCAAGAGCAACGCGCCTTCAATAGTACATCGCAACCGGACTGGTCTGGCGCGTTGCCGACGCTCGGCGACGTCTACCGCGCCCGCAAGCTCCTGGCGAGCTACCTGACGCCGACGCCGCTGATCCACGCCGAGCAACTGTCCGCGCTTCTGGGCGTGGATGTCCATGTCAAGTGTGAGAATCTGCAACCTATCGGCGCGTTCAAGGTGCGCGGCGGGCTCTACCTGATGAGCCGCCTGTCCGACGAGCAACGTCGTCGCGGAGTGGTGGGCGCCTCTACCGGCAATCATGGACAGTCGATCGCCTATGCGGCGCGGGCGTTCGACTCCCGGGCGACCATCTTCGTGCCGGAAGCCGCGAATCCGCTCAAGGTGGCGTCGATGGAGCGCCTGGGCGCGGATGTCAGATATCACGGTGCTGATTTCGACAGCGCCTTCGAGGCGGCGGCGGAGTTCGCCGATGAGCAGGATGCACATTTTATCCATTCCGCCGACGAGCCCGACCTGATCGCCGGTGTCGCGACCGCGAGCCTGGAGATCATGGAGCAGGCGCCGGATATCGACGCGCTGTTCGTGCCGATCGGAGGGGGTAGCGGACTGTGCGGCGCGTGCCTGGTAGGGAAGTCATTGAATCCCGACCTCAAGGTAATTGGCGTCCAGGCTGAGGGCGCGCCAGTGGCGCGCGAGTCCTGGTCCGAGCGGACGCTGAAGACAAGCAACAGCACGGATACCTTTGCCGAAGGGCTGGCGACCAGGGTGGCGTTTCGACTGCCCGCGGCGATGCTGTGGGATGTGGTCGACGACATCATGCTGGTGAGCGATGCGGAAATGCGGCAGAGCATGCTGACGCTGATGGAGACCACACACATGGTGGCGGAGGGGGCAGGCGCAGCTGCGCTGGCCGGGCTATACCAGCGCAGGGATGAATTCCGGGGCAAGAAGGTAGCGATCATGCTTTCCGGAGGAAACGTGACACTCGATGGTCTGCAAGAGGCCATGAACAAGGAGCGACGGTGGTGAGCAGCTGGATTGAACGATTCGCCGGCAAGGGACGACGTGGCGGTAGCGGGGTGCTGGTGCAGATCGCCCGGGAAGTAGTGGGACGCAAGCGATCTCTCCAGGGGGCGATTAGCGAGGTCCGCCACCCGGCCGTGCTCGACGCGCTCTCCGACGACGATTTTGTCGTACTGGGCGAGATCATCGACGAGCGAATCGCCTCCGACCGCGAGTTTTCCACCGTTCTGGCGCGTTTGACCCATGCCGCCGCCCACGCCAAGAATTTCGACCGGGAGACGGTCGATGCGGCGTTGCGCCTCGATTCTCTCCTGCCAACCGATGATCCGGGACGGGATCGCGAGAAACTGCTGCGGGACGGCTATCGCGCGGCGCAACGAACCGGCTACGTGCAAGGCGGTCGCCGGGCTCTGGCACGGCTCGGCCAGCGAGCGGCGCAGGTGGGAGAGCCGGAGCGCGCGCGAGTGCTGCTGCAACAGCAACTGGACCTCGGTCCGGAAACCGCCGACAGCGAGGACGAGGTCGACTCCTCGCTGAT
>JACCVC010000319.1 GCA_013698305.1 Chloroflexia bacterium | reverse complement strand
TCGTCACGGGGCAGCAGGTCGCGATACTCGTCGCGCAGCGTCAGGATGCAGCTCGGTTCGGTGCCCAGGATCGGGATGCCCTGCTTCGCGTACGGAGCCAGCACCTGGACGTTGCGCCGCGCCGACTTGCGGGCAACGTCGACCAGTCCCTTGGATAATGCGGGACGCCCGCAGCAGGCGCGGCGCTCCTCGACGACCACCTCGAACCCAGCCGCCTCCAGCAGCTTTACGGCGGACATCCCGACCCGCGGGTAGTTGTAGGTCGCCCAGGTGTCGTGGAAATAGACGACCTTGCCGCGCGTCGCGCGTGTCTCCGGATGGCGCTTCTGATGTGACTTCCAGCGGTGGATGAAGGTCCGGCGCGTGAACGGCGACAGCTTCCTGTTCTTGTGGACGCCCATCAGCGCCATCGCCGGTTTGGACAGCGGCGTCTGCATGACGAGGTTGGCCAGCGGCGCCACCGGCGCGGCGATCTTCGACATCGTGTGGATATGCCCCATCAGCCGGGCGCGGAGCGGGGTGCCGTGTTTCTCGTAGTAGTGGGCGAGGAACTCGATCTTGATCTTGGCCATGTCGACGCTGGAAGGGCACTCGGTCTTGCAGGCCTTGCAGCTGAGGCAGAGGTCCAGCGTGTCGTAGGTGGCCTTGTTGGCGAAATCCTTGGGCGTCAGCACGTTACCGGCGAGCGCGTTGCGCAGGGCGTTGGCGCGTCCGCGAGTCGAGTCGTTCTCGTCCCTGGTCGCCATGAAGCTGGGGCACATCGTGCCCGCCTTGAGCTTGCGGCAGACTGCCGCGCCGTTGCACATCTCGACCGCGCCCAGAAACCCGCCCTCGGCGCTGAAGTCGAGGTGGGTCTTGATCTGGACCGGCTTGTACTCCGGGCCGTAGCGCAGGTTCTCGGTCATCGGCGGCGCATCAACGATCTTGCCGGGATTCATCATGCCCGCCGGATCGAAGATCCCCTTGAACTCGCGCATCGCGCTGTAGAGCTCGGCGCCGAAGATCACCTCGTTGAGTTCCGACCGTTGCAGGCCGTCGCCGTGCTCACCGCTCATCACGCCGCCGAAGCGATGCGCCATCTCGGCGGCGGCATCGGCCATCTCCTTCATTGCCTCGATGCCGGCGACCGTCTTCAGGTTGATCAGCGGGCGAATGTGCAGGCAGCCGGCCGAGGCGTGGGCGTAGTAGGCGGCGGTGGTGTCGTAGCGCTCGACCATCTCCTCGACGGCGCGGACGAACTCGGGCAGGTGCTCGACCGGCACCGAGACGTCCTCGATCACCGGAATCGGCTTGGCGTCGCCCTTGACGCTCATCAGCAGCCCCAGCCCCGCCTTGCGCACCGACCAGACGTTGGCCTGGCGCTGGCCGTCGAGGATCACGAGGGGATCGGTCATCAGACCCACGCCGCGCGCGCGGAGATGATCGATCAGGTGGTCGGCCTTGCGTTGGAGCTGGTGTTCCGAGCTTCCATAGTATTCAACCGCCAGCACCGCGGCGGGATCGCCCTCGATGAAGGCGATCTGACTGGCGTACAACGGCTGCTCGCGGGTGAGGTTGACCAGCATCCGGTCCATCAGTTCGATCGCCGACGGGTCGGTCTCCAGGATGATCTTGGTGGCCTCCATCGACTCGACCAGGTCGGCGAACTGGAGCAGCACGAGCCCGGTCTTGCGCGGCAGCTGGACCAGGTTGAGGGTCACGCCGAGCACCGTCGCCAGCGTTCCCTCGGAGGAGGTCAGCAACCGGGCAGGCTGGAAGGCGTCGTCCGGCTTGAGGAACTCGTTGAGCGAGTAGCCGGTGGCGCGGCGCCAGTGCGGCGGAAAGTCGCGCTCGATCAGGTCGTGATGCCGTTCGCGAAAGTCGATCAGGTTGCCGAGCAGCTGACCGGTGGTGTCGTCGGACTCCGCCCGCGCCTGAGCGTCCGCGAGCGTGGTCGTGTTGAGATCGACCGTTCCCCCCCGTGCCAGCTGAATCCGCGCGCCCTTCACATGGTCAGCGGTCATGCCATAAAGGATCGAGTGAGCGCCGGCCGAGTTGTTGCCGATCACGCCGCCGACGGTGGCGCGGTTGGCGGAGGATGGGTCCGGCCCGAACATCAGCCCCGCCGACTTGACCTGGCGGTTGAGCGAGTCCAGGTTGATGCCCGGTTCGACGGTGACGGAGCGGTCCTCCGGCTGGAAGCTGGTGATGCGGTTCAGGTACTTGCTCATGTCGACGATCAGCGCCGCGCCGACCGCCTGACCGGCCAGCGACGAGCCACCGCCACGCGGAAGCACCGGCACGCCGTGGCTGGCGGCAAGCTCGATCGCGGCGATCACGTCGTCGGTCGAGCGGGGCATGACCACGCCGACCGGCTCGATCTGGTAGTTCGAGGCGTCGGTCGAGTAGAGCATGCGGCTGACCCGGTCGAACTTGACGTCGCCGCTGAGGCGCGCGGCGAGCTCGGATTCCAGCACCCTGGCGGTGTCGGCCGCGGCCCTGATGTCAAGGTCGAGGGGGCGGGTGGCGACCGGCGCCTGGCCCCCCGGCACACCCGGATCGTCGATCATCGGAGATTCCGTTGGCTGAGTTGGTTCAGACGCCATGCGCGCGTCTCCTCATGGGTGGTCCCGCTGGGAAGAGTCGAAGCGCCGTTCGGCGCTGAAGCGGCGGTGCGGACCGATGGCCCTGC
>JACCVC010000301.1 GCA_013698305.1 Chloroflexia bacterium | reverse complement strand
CGCGAGTGGGGGTGCGGCGGTTGGCGACGAGCGGGCCGTCGGCGCGCAGAATCTCGTCGACGGCAGCGGAGATCAGCTCGGGTTGATCGCGGAGCCTTTGCTGAAGCGTCTGATCCTCCGCAAGGTGGAACACGACGATGCCGATCGCCGCCACTACGGTCCCATGACCGGCAATCCAGTTGCGCAGCGTGGCGGCGATGTCCTCATCGGTCCACTGCACTCCGTCTACTTCGGTCGCCATGAGCCTGCTGGTGACATTGTCGGGTTCGGCATTGGCTCTACGATGGGTGTCATTGGCGTCCTTCACCAATGCCACATATTCGTCCGCCATTGCTGCCCCCGCTTCCCTGTCGCGGTCGAAGCTCGCCTTCTGGTTGCCATGGAGCCACTCCCTCACGCGCTCCCATGTCTCAGGCGGCCATCCGAGAAACAAGCACATCGTCTTCAGGGAAACGGGTTCCGCAAAGGCGGCGATCGCATCGGTATTGTTCCCATCGCAGAATCCGCGAGCAGCACCGGCGGCAATGTCCCGGCACTGTGGTTCGAACGCCGCCATGCGCTCTTCGGAGAAGTAGGGTTCCAGCAGCCCACGATAGCGGGTGTGCTCGGGGCCATCCATCGCGTTGGGGATGGCGTGATGTCTGGATGCGTTGCTGAAGGTTTGTGGGTCGGAGAGAACATCTTGCACATCGGCGTGCCTGAAAAGCGACCAGCCTAGCGCTTCACTATGGGCGACAGGACACCGTTCTCTCATGTCATCGTACGCCCGGCGCTGGTTGGCGAGCACCGAAGGTTCGCGCGAATCCCAGTCTGGTTGTTCGTGAATGCTCATGTTTCTCCCGTCCCCAACGCAACGATGCATAGCCTCTCGATTGTTCTGGATCGGCCGTTGATGATCCATGGGTAGCCAGATAAAACAGGCGGCGGTCTCTACTCTTTCACGATTCCTCCAGTGATCTTCCCGATGTTCTCGATGGCATCGTGGGCGGCATCGCTCCAGGCATAATCCGGAAAGCTGGTTCGCGGTGGAGCGTCGGTTCGGTACAGATTGGGATCGCGGTAGGGACGCTCACCGAGTTGGAGATAATCGGCAATGGGTCTTAGACGCGGAATTTCGTGAACGGTATGCGTCAGAAAACTATCCACCATAATGTCGAAGGGAATGTCCGTGTCGGAATCGACAAGCATGGAAAGATAGCTGTCCACAGGATCGACATGCCGCCGAATGGGTCGAGGCTCAAGATAAATATGAAGGTCGTCAATCACATCATCGTAGCTGAGCGTCACTCCATGCTCCGAGGTTGATTCTGATATGGACGACGTGCGCAAGGCTACCTGACCCACGGACGTGTTTTCAAGGTATGCGGTGACCATAGATGACTTCCTCCATGGGTTTTACTCGGGGTGTGGTGTACGCGGTTATCACGAATCCTGTGTCATGTGGTGCGCTTGATGCACGACGACCTTTACGTATCTCGTCGGCTGCCACTCACCCGGATAGTAGGCGATAATGGCAGATTCTGGCTTCTTCGACGGCATCGTCGCAGATGAAATCAGGAGGTCTCACGGTGAGCCATACATCGGAAGCCAATGTCGCCATATCTGGATGCCGTTGAAGGATGTGGCCGAACCATTGGCTGGAGAAGAGTTGAATCCGGCGGCCAAGGGGGTCCTCAACATCGAGCAGCAACCTGGACGATGGAACGTCGTCCACCCATACCACCTCCACCCAATCCAGGACAGTCACTACCAACAGTATATCCCCAACCCGGCGAGCCTTTGCGCATCGAGTGGGCGTAGTCCTTGCCCTGATATACTCCCCCACAACTGCACACGAGGGACATCCATTCCGGCGGGGACCGGCGGAGAGCGAATGACCGAACCGAACCAGACCACCCTGCTCACCAAATCAGACTTCCTGCGCTATCGCACCTGCCCCGCCTACTGCTGGACTCACAAATATCGCCCCGACCTGATTCCCGAAGCACCGATCGACGCCCTCCGCCGCGCCAACGACGGCGGCGCGATTGAGTTGCTCGCCCGCGACCTGTTCCCGGACGGCGTCTTGGTCGACGCCAGGGACGCCACCGAGGCGACCAGGGCGACCGAGATCGCCATCGCCAATGGCGCGACCACGATCTTCCAGGCGGCAGTCACCACCCGCTCCGGACTGCACGCCCGCGCGGACGTGCTGACCCGGCATCCCTCCGGGCACGGCTGGAACCTGATCGAGATCAAGTCGTCCACCTCCGCCGCCTTCGACCACAAGAAGGATGCCACCTTTCAACGGATCGCCTTCACCGAGGCGGGCTTCACCCTGCGAGACGTGCAGTTGATGCACCTCGACAGGGCGTACCGTCGGAACGGGCGGGTCGAGCTGGAGCGGCTGTTCCGGTTCGATTCCAGCGTCATGGCGTGGTCCCAACGCTATCTCGGCGAGACCATGGCGGAGATCGATGCGGCGCTGACGATGGTGCGCCACGCCGAAATCTGCCCGCCTTGCGGATGTGATCAGTTGACCCGAGGCAAGCGCTGTCCGGTCTTTCCGGTATTTCACCCGGAACTGCTGGGCGGCAACACCGTCTATGACCTAGTGTCGATCAACCAGAAACATCTCAGCGAGGCGCGCGACCGTGGCGTGATGCGCCTCGCCGACTGGCCCGCCGACATCAGGCTCAATACCCGGCAGCGCTGGCAGATCGAGGCGGTTCGCTCTGGCCAGGAACGGGTGATGCGAGACCCGTTGCGACAGTTCCTGGCGACGATGCAACGCCCCTGCTACTTCCTCGACTACGAGACTGTCCAGACGCCGGTGCCGCTGTTCCGGGACACCTGGCCATACCAGCAGGTTCCCTTTCAATACTCGGTGCATGTGCTTGACGAATCGGGCCTGCTGCATCACCGGGAGTTCCTCTGGGTCGAGCGCGGCGAAAATCCGATTCCGCCACTGGCTGACGCCCTGCGCCGGGACATCGGCGACGAGGGCTCCGTGTTGGTCTGGCACAAGGGATTCGAGGGCAAACGCAACGAGGAGATGGCCGCCTCGCTCCCGCATCTCGCCGACTTCCTGCTCGGCCTGAACCATCGCATGGTCGACCTGATGGAGTCCGTCAGCCAGGGTATGTGGATCCACCCGGACTTCGGCGGCAGCACCTCGATCAAGAGGGTGTTGCCGGTGGTGGCGCCGGACCTGGCCTACGACTCCCTGCCCATCGGTGGCGGCGCGCTGGCGACGCTTCGCTGGAAGCAGTGCGTCGTCGATGCGATGCCGCCGGAGGGGATCGACCCCGAACAGACCTTCGCCAATCTTCGCGACTATTGCCGGCACGACACGCTGGCGATGGTCCGCATCTGGGAATATCTCAACCGACTGGCGGGCACGGCACCGGCAACCACAGCCGACCGCGTTGCAAACCTGCCATGAGCGCGACCGTGGCGATCGCCTGTCCCGTGTGCGGCGCGCCACGCCAGCCCGGAGGGGAGCGATGTGCGTACTGCGGATCGTGGCTGCTGGCGACGCCGGATGTAACGTTTCCCGATGGCGTCCAGGACGACGTGGTCCGAGAGCATGTCGCCCGGTTCCGGACACAGCTCGAATCTAACGCCGCCGACGTGGTCGCGTTGCATGGTCTGGGTGTCGCCTTCCGCAACCTCGGTCTGCTCGACGACGCGATCCAGGCGCTGGTGCGAGCCGCCAACCTGCGACCGGAGTCGCTCAACATCCAGCGGGCGCTGGCGGGGACGCTGCACGACGCGGTCCGACGGCAGCCAGCCGAGGGGCGCATGTGGCGCGATGTCCAGCGCCAGGCCGACAGGATCATCGCGCTCGATCTGGATTCAGCCGAAGGGTGGTGGCTACGAGCCCAGGTCGCATTTCAGAACCGCGATCATGCCAGGCTGCTGGCGGTGGCCCCAGATCTCGCGGAGCATGATCCCAATGGAGATCATGCCGCATTCATTAGGTACCTGGATGAGACAGGGCGCCAGCAGTTTCACGACTGGCGGTGGCCCGATGCCGTCGATACCTGGGAGGCGTTGGCGGCGATGGACGACCATGCTGGTCGGACGGCGCTGGTGGCGTTCCTGTTGCAGAACGCGCGCCTGGTGCCGCGCAGCGCAGGAAGGGTGTGGCGGGTGTTGCGTCAGACGATGGCGCTGCGGGGGGATTTCCGGCAGGCCGGCATCGCGGCGGTTGCCCTCGGTGTTGCGCTCGCGTTCGCCGTCACCGCGATTGGCCTGGCTCTGGCGCCGGGACTGTTCCCGGCGATGCTGGTGGTTGGCCTGGTCGTCTGGCCAGTCGTGACCTGGCTCGTGATGCGCTGGCGGCTGGTGGGGTGGCCACCGTGGCCGACGCCGGAGCACCCGTGGGCTGGTATCGAGACGGACGAGATCGTCCGGGTGGCCCGTGATGTCGCGCCGATGATCGAGCAGATTCGACCCAGATGACAACCGGAGTAGGGAAGGAACGGCGGAATGCGACTCGAAGACTGGCGAAACCGATTGGTGGAGATGTGGGCGCCGCTCGGTAGCCAGTGCGCCTTCGCTGCCCGGCGCGCTGACGAGCGGGTCGGCTTCCAGGAGAATGCGCGGTTCGAGGTGGGCAGCACGTTCAAGGCGTTCGTGGCCGCCGAATATGCCCGGCAGGTGGCGTCGGGCACGCTCGATCCTGATCTGCGCGTGACGATCCGGGCGGAAGATCGCGTGGACAGCAGCGACATGCTGGATCAGCTGCTTGACGGGGCGACGATCCCGTTGCAGGAGGCGGCCGAGGCGATGATCGCCGTCAGTGACAACACCGCCACCGACCTGGTGATGCGGGCTGTTGGGTCGGATCGGGTGCGTGACTTGCTGAGGGAGCTGGGACTGCGGGAGACGACGATCCCGGACTCGACGATATCCATCTACAAGCGGTTCGGGGATGAGCCCGGCTGGCGACCGGTGGCCTGCCTGACCACGATGGACGATCTCGTCACGTTCTATACGGCGGTCGTCCGCGACCGGGCGTTGGGGAGCGAGGCGGCAACAGACCGGTTCCTCGACCTGATGCGACGGGAAGACCTCATGCAGGGAGCGGCGTGGCCCGAAGGGGTGCGGTGCTACCGCAAGAGCGGCTTGCTGGAGCCGCCGCCACAACTGGCGATGGGCATGGGCGGCGCTCTGCAGGCGTCGTTGGGCGAGGTGACGGCCTTCGCCTTCGCGCTCAACATCGCGTTCCCGGAGGA
>JACCVC010000141.1 GCA_013698305.1 Chloroflexia bacterium | reverse complement strand
CATCACGACCAGCGAGGTCGATCGCGGTGGCGCGCTTCCAGGGAAGCTCGATGTTGGCGCGATCAGCCGAGATCAGCGCCTGCACCACCCGTTGGACGTTTCCGCCAGCGAGGTAGTGGGCTTCCATTTGCCCGACATCGAGATCGAGATCGGCCTTGATCGCGCTGATGTATGGGCGAATGATGTCGCTCGTGTTGACCTTTCGGAGGCGCATCCCGATCAGCGTGCCGATCCCAACCCTGGCGCCCGAGAAGATCGCGGTAATCCACAACCCGAGCGGTACGAAATAGAAGAAGAAGATGACGAACAGGACCAGTACAGCGATCCCGATAATCAGTCCGATATTGGCTTCCATGCAATGTTCCCTTGCGTTATGCGTGTCATGCCGATGCACGACCCAGTACGTATTGCGTCAATTCAACATTCGCTACGTGTTCCGTACCATTGTCACACAGGATGCGATTTGCCCCGTCCTGCCTCGCTACGACCGCTGACCCGGATCGCGCGGCGTGTGCGGATCGGATCGCGGCGTTCGCGTGAGCGCGGTGTGACCATCAACATCCCGTTCCAGCACCGTGCCCCCGCCAATCAGGCGGGTGAAGAACCCCGGTCGTGATGGCCCCTTGCCGCCGGTCGCCACGGTTGCCGACAGCGTCATCCGCTGCGGGCCGCGAGCGGGCCTGGCGAGCGCGGGCACCAGCCGCGGCAGCGCCCAGGAGAACAGGACAATCGCCACCACGGTGAGCGCCAGCGTGATCAGCAATGTCCCCAGCACGTCGCCGGCTTCGGCGGCGAACCCCTCGTCAAAGAAGGAGCGCCGGGTCATGGCCAGCACCAGGCCACCGACCAGGGAGATGCCCCCAAGGATGCCAGGCACGCCGAATCCGGGAACGACGAAGACCTCAATGCCGATCAGGACAAGCCCAACCACCACCAGGATGACATCCTCCCATCCAGCCAGGCCGGCCAGCTGATGTCCCCAGAAGAAGAGTCCGAGGCTAGCCACACCCGCCAGCGCGACGACGCCGAACCCGCCGACGAAGCCATCGACGACGATCAAGGCGATCCCGACCAGGATCAGCAGCGAGGCGACAACGGGATTCGTGATCCAGGTCACGGCCCGCTCCCACAGGGTCATGCTGGCCACATCGACCGTGGCGGCGCCGAGGCCGAGCTCATCCAGCAAGGCGTCGCGATTGCCCGCCACGCCATCGGCGTAGCCAACCTCCTGCGCCTGATCGGCGGTGAGGGATAGCAGCGATGTCGACGAGTCCAGCCCGTCGACCACGACCGAGGGGTCGACCATCGCCTCGGCGATGAGTGGGTCGCGGCCCTGCTCCTCGGCGGTAGCGCGGAAGGTCGAGCGCACGGCCGAGATCGTCTTCTCGTCGGCGGTGGCGCCAGTCCCGCCCATGACCGGGGTAGCGGCGCCGTAGACCGCGCCGGGCGCCATGTAGATCGTGTCGCTGGCGATCGTGATCAGCGCCCCGGCGGAAAAAGCCTCTCGGTTGACGAACGCGACCACCGGGATATCAGTAGCCAGGATGTCGTCGCGCATCTCCAGCACGGTATCGAGCCGGCCACCGGGCGTATTGATGTCGAGAATAATGGTCGATGCGCCAGCGGCCTCGGCCTCGCCGATCGCGCGCTCCAGGAAGTGGCCCATGCCAGGATCGATCGCGCCGCGAATCGGGATGATGACAACCGTCTCACCACCCTCTTCGGCGGGAGTGGTTTGCGCGGTGATGTCGGGTGGCGAAAACGTTGTCAGCATCGCCATCATCACGCCCAGCAACAGCAGGATGCGGCCGAATGCGCCAGCGAGAGACGCTGAGGCTGAGGTTGAATGAAAACCGGAGAAGGGGGTGAGGTGGTTCATGACACGCCTCCTTTTACTGTTTTGGCGTATCGCTATTTTACCATGGTACCGGCGAGATTCCGGGGAGATCGCTACACGACATCAGCCGTATCGTGGGTCACGCGGTCTGAGGCACGGGCATGCATGCGGCAAACAGGGTCTTGGTATCGATCCACGAGATCACGTTTCCGGACTGGTCATCAAACACGACCTCGAATGCCTGATGCACCGTCTCACCAGCGTCCCGCATCATCCTCCGCAATGTCTCGCGGTCCTCCGGCGAGACCCGCATCCGCTCCGTCCACTCGCCGAATTTGTGGCGTTTGCGGAACGGCTCGACCGCATTGATCTCCAACTCATGGTGCGCCAGCAACGACAGCCATTCGGCCACGGTAAGCGAGCGCACATGTGACTGATCCCGCACCGTTTCGTACGCATTGAAGAACGACCCGAGCTCACCTTTCGGCACCGTACTGTCGACCAGCAGGAAGCGTCCACCGGGACGCAGCACGCGTGCGACTTCGGCGACGAACCGGCCGGGTTCGGGAAAGTGATGCGGCGCGATCCGGCAGGTGGCGATATCGACTGTGTCATCCTCCAGCGGCAACCCCTGGGCATCGGCGACGAGGCGCTCGACGTTTGCCATCCCCTGTTGCTGGAGATACGACACCGCGTGATCCAGCATCTCGGGGGTGAGGTCGGAGACGATCACCCGCCCGACATGGGGACCGATCACCCGCGCCACATGTCCGCCGCCAGTGGCGATGTCCAGCAACGTGTCGGTTCGTTGGGGAGCGGCGTGATACAGCATCCGTTCGAGATCATCGCCGGTGGCATGACCGACGCTACGGACGTAGGCGTCCCCGACCCTGCCGTACTGCGCGCGAACCCGGTCCTGGGCGTCTGTCATGATGTGCTCTCCTCTACCAGCTTTCGAGCGATCTCTGTGGCGGCTTCGGTGTCGCCGGCGGCCAGCTCGCCGTCGATCACCAGCTCCCGCAGATGGTCCTTGACCTCGGCGATCCAGCGACCGGGCGGGCGGTCGAACAGCGCCATCAGCGCGTTGCCGTCGAGCGGGCTCTGGAGCTCCGCCAGCGCCTGTTGTCCTTCCAGCCGGGCCAGATGATCGCGCAATCCCTGCACCCGTGCCGCCGCCGCGCGTTGCTTGTGCGCTCGTGCCGAGGTGACGTCCGCCGCAACGAGATCGAGCAGGTCGGGCATCAGGTCGCCGACGTCGAGCGCCAGCCGGCGAACGGCGCTGTCGGTCCAGGTCGCGCGGTCATATCCCGCCGGGCGGAGGTGCAGCTCGACCATCCGGCAGACATCGCGGATCGTGCGCTTGTCGGCATGGAGGCGGCGCAACAACGCGCCGGCCATATCCGCCCCGACATACTCGTGCCCGAAGAAATGGACCTCGCCCCGATTGTCGACCGTGCGGGTCACAGGCTTGGCGGCATCGTGCATAAGCGCCGCCCAACGGACCGTCGGGCGCGGCGGAGTCTGCATGATGACCCGTTTGGTGTGGTCCCACAGGTCCTTTTCGCGATGGATATCGGGGTGATCGAGGGCGGCGCCCTCCAGCGGCAGCAGTTCCGGCATTGCCACCGTCAGCAACCCGCTCGCGAGCAGGACATCAAGCCCGTGATCGGCCCAGGGCGAACATAGCAGCCGGGTGACTTCATGGAAGACGCGCTCGCCGCTGACCTGCTTCAGCATCGGCGCCTGCTCGGCCATGGCCGCCAGGGTTTCGGCCTCGATGGTAAAGCCGAGTTGACCGGCGAAGCGAGCGGCGCGGAGCAGGCGCAAGGGATCCTCGGCGAATCGCTCGCCTGGGTTGCCGACCGCGCGGAGGGTGCCGGTGGCGAGATCGGCCTGCCCGTACCAGGGGTCGATCACCTCACCGGTACTGGCATTGACGGCGATGGCGTTGATCGTGAAATCGCGCCGGGCGAGGTCTGCCTCGATCGAGGTCCCGAAAACGACCGCCGGATGCCGGCTCCCGGCTTCGTAGGATTCGCTACGGAAAGTGGTGATCTCGACGATATCGGGTTCGCCGGCGCGGTCTTCGGGGTGCAGATGCGGGTTGTGGATCACCAGGCCGATCGTGCCGAACTTCTCGCCGATGTCATAGACCGTGACGCCGGGCAGCGTTTCGCCCACTACCCGAACCTGGTCGGGACGCAGCGACGTGGCGAAATCGAGGTCGGCGGGACCGCGCTCGCCCAGCAGCACGTCACGCACGCCTCCGCCGACGAGGTTGAGCTCGCCGCCCAGGTCGGAAGCCGCGCGGGCCAGGGTCGCTACGAGTCGTTGCTGTGGCGCCGGCAGGCAGCTCAACACGTCGCCGTCCGGTACGGAGAACTTAAGATTGGTTGAAGGTGGCGCTTCCGAAGCCATGGAACGATCACAATCCTGATGTTAGGCGCTATTGCGTGCCAATGTCGCCGGCCAGGGTTAGGCGGTTTCAGGGTTGATTCCGGCCCGGCGCATCGTTGTTGACAAGTGTAGCGGCTGACAGGGGCAGGATCGACTGATTGCTGATTGGTGACCGGGGAACGACATCGGGCACTTTCGGCCCGATGCTACAAGGGCCGAGGCAAAGGACCTGATGATAGCTGGCGCAGATTGTCGAGGCTACGCGTCGCGTTCGAGGAGCTGTATGAGGAGGCCGTGCAGCGCTTGGTGATCGGTATCGGTGAGAGGCGACATCACCGCCGCGCCGATCTCGTCCAGCGCGGTCTTGATGCGGGGGATGCTGGCCTCACCTTCTTCGGTGAGAACGAGCGTGATCGCCCGCCGGTCGTTGGCATCCGGCACCCGCTCAATCAGGCCTTCCCGTTCCAGCGCATCGACCATCGTGGTGATGGTGCGGGACGTGACACCAAGATCAAGGGCGATGTCGCTCATCCTGGTGGAAATGTCCTCGGCCTTGCCGGTCGCGACCGCCAGCAACAACCGCACCCGTGGAATCGTCAGGGTGGGCGGCACTCCGAACGACGGCAGGCGGGCATTCGCGTAGCGCTCCACCAGGTGCGACAGGCAGATGATCGAACTGCATATGTTCGTGGTCATCGCCATTTCACTGTCCATCCCGGAGAGCGGCGTTGCCATCTGGTTTCGCGAGTTTCCGTCAATCATGGCCCCTGCCTCTGCTACGACTATTAACTCTCGGTTAATGATAGCGGATAGTCCAAGCCCGGACTATCCGCAAGTGCATGTATCAGTTCAGTGACGCTACTGGGTGAGCCGTCGCTCGTACATTCGAAGCGCTATCGGCACCAGCACGACGAGGGCAATGAGCAGGTAGAGGGTCACCATCCAGGCAGAGTTGCCGATCTCAGGAAAACCAGTGAGGAGCCCCCTGGTGGCGTCCAGCAGCAGGGTGAACGGCTGGTTCTTGGCGAACCCCTGGAGCCAACCCGGCAGAAAATCCGGGTTGATGAAGGTGCTGCTGAGAAAGGTGAGCGGGAAGATCAGGGTGAACCCGATCGAATTCACCGCCTCTACCGTCTTCAGCCACAGCCCGATGATGGCGCCAAGCCACGCCAGCACGAAGGCCATCAGCAGCATCAGCCCAATCGCCGCGATCCAGTCGCCGACGTTCGTAGTAGGCCGGAACCCGACCAACAGGCCTACGAGGATCGTGATCGTGGTGGTGAAGATGGCGATCCCCATGTCGGCCAGGATGCGACCGAGCACCACCGCCGAGCGGGCCATCGGCAGCGAGGCGAACCGATCCATGAGGCCCTCCTTGGCATCCATCGCCAGGCCGAGCCCGGTGTTCATGGCGCCGAACACGATGCCCTGGACGATGATGCCCATGACCAGGTAGTTCACCGCGTCCACACCCGGGGGCAAGGTCGCCTGGACGGTTTCGCCGAAGATATAGCGGAAGAGCAGGAGGAACATGATCGGCATGATCGTGACGCCGACCAGCCAGTCAGGTTGGCGCGGAATCCGCATCAGGTGACGCTTGGCGAGAATCAGCGAGTCACTGACAACGCTGACCGGCTTGCTGCGCCGGACGAAATCGAGATCGGGGGATGTGGCAATGCGCTGTTCCGGCGCCGTCGTCGGCGCGGGAAGGGTGTTGGTGCTCATGCGGCATGCTCCGTGGAGGCGTCAGCCTCCTGTTCGGCGGTACGTCCGGTCAGGGTGAGGAACACGTCATCAAGGGTTGGGCGACGCAGGGCGATATCGGTCAGCTCCAGGCCAGCCGCGTCGAGACGGCGCAGCGCATCCGGCAGACCGCGTCCCCCAGCGGCGAACGGCACGGTCAACTGGTTGGCGTCGGCATCGATCTGAACCTCCCCGTCAACCTTGCCAGTGGATCCGGCGATCTCGAGCAGGGTTCGTTCGGCCAGCGAGAGGTCCGTGCCGCTAGACACGCTGATCGCCAACCGTTCGCCGCCAAGTTGCGACTTGAGCTGGTCGGCGGTGCCCTCGGCGATGACGCGGCCATGGTCCACGACGACGATGTTGTCCGCCAGCCGGTCAGCCTCTTCGAGGTACTGGGTCGTCAGCAGCACGGTGGTGCCGTCGTCGACGAGATCCTGAATCACCTCCCACATGCCGTTGCGGCTGCGGGGGTCAAGGCCGGTGGTCGGCTCGTCGAGGAAGATAACGGGCGGTGAAACGATCAGGCTGGCGGCGAGATCGAGCCGTCGCCGCATGCCGCCCGAGTAGGTCTTGAGGGTGCGGTTGGCGGCGACGGAGAGGTCGAACCGCTCCAGCAGCTCATCGGCGCGCTGTTTGGCCGACCGCAGGGAAAGCCGGTAGAGCTGGCCGAACATGACGAGGTTTTCGTGGCCGGTGAGGATCTCGTCGACCGCGGCGTTCTGGCCGGTGAGGCCGATATTCGCCCGGACCTGGTCAGGGTGAGCGAGCACGTCGATGCCGGCGACCTCGACCCGACCGGCGTCCGGCTTGAGCAGCGTGGTGAGAATCCGCACCGCCGTGGTCTTACCAGCGCCGTTCGGCCCCAGCAGTCCCAGAACCGTGCCACGCTTCACCTGGAAATCGATCCCGTCGAGGGCACGGGTCGAGCCGAACGATTTCTCGAGTCCCTCGACGATGACGGCGGCCTCGCCGCGACCATCCTGTCGTATACTCATTGCGAACCTCTCCCTGTGTACGTACGAATACTCCGATAGCGGACTATCCAGAAATGGATTATGAACTCCTGGTGCCCGATTGTCAACCCCTGATGCTCGCCGTCCAGTCGAAACGCGCCGTCGGAAAACGGGAGCATGAAGGGTCACTGCTGGTTGGCCGCCAGCCACTCGGCAAGAAGGTCCCAACTCTCGTTCGCGCCGGCCTCCATTCCCGATTCGAGCATCCCGTCCCGGTCCTCAGAGGAGTCGAAAAGCGAAGTAGAGGTCACTTCAGTCTTGCCGTCCTGATCCTGAAACGTCGTGGTGTCGACCACGATCTTGCCCGGCATCGGCTCGAACCCGAAGGTGTTGACCAGCCGCTCCGGAGTCTCGATCTCGCGGTACTCACCGCGGAAGGCGTACTCCGTGCCGTCCGCCTCTCGCTGGACGTGGCGCCAAGCGCCGCCGGGAGCAACGTCCATCTGATCGACGGTGGTCGTCGAGCCGCGCTGCCCCCACCAGTGGGGAATGATCTCCGGGTCGGTGTACGCCTTGAACAGGAGCTCGCGGGGCGCGTAGAAGTATTCGCGGTCAGATGGCCTGGTGACGATCGTCTGGGTCTGCGTGGTCATTGTGGTTCTCCTGGCGGCACTGCCGCTGGTTGGTTTCGTGTCTCACCCGCTGTGGGGTGACATCATGTAGTCGAACCTGGTGTGGCTGTATCGACAATTCGCTTAAGGCTTGCCTCCTTGGCGACGCCTCCATGCGCTGTAAGAAGCTCTCAACCCTCCTCCCGATGCCTTCTCGCGCTCGCGAACATGTCACTGGCCTTTCCACTCGATCTGAACAGAACAGATTGCTCCGTTCACAGGAGACTGTATCGGAACGGAACGTTCCCGTCAATTTGTGATATGCTCTTTCCATGGACAATACATCAGCGCCGCGCCTGAGCGGCAGGCAGGCAGAAGCCGCCCGCAATGATGAGTTGATTCTCGAGGCTGCCCGCGCGGTCTTTCTCGCCGACGCCGACGCGCCGATCGCCGCGGTGGCAGAGCGAGCCGGCGTCGGCATCGGGGCGTTGTACCGCCGCTACCGCTCCAAGGAAGCGTTGCTGGAGACGCTGTACCTGGACAACCTGAACCGCTACCTCGCGGAAACCGAGATCGCGCTCGTCGACGACGGCGACCCTTGTGATGCCTTTCGCCGGTACATGCATCGAAGCCTTGACGCGGGCCTGGGGTCGCTCTCCGTGCGATTCAGCGGCGCCTTTCCCCTCTCCGATGAGATCGAGCGGCTGTTCAAGATTGCAGAGGTGAACAATGCGCGGATCATCGAACGTGTCAAGGCAGCTGGAGTGCTGCGCGATGACATCACCGGCGCGGACATCCTGCAGTTCTTCCATATCGTGCAGGTGCTGTATTACGAAGATGACGATCGCAGCCGGCAGCTCCGCCATCGATACCTGAGCCTGTTTCTGATCGGCATCCACGCTGACTCAGCGGACTCGCCGATCCACGGCCCGCCGCTGAGCTGGGAGGAGTTTCACGCGCTGTATGGGCTGAAAATACGATCGCGACAGGCGTTGAGAGGCGAGTAGCACCGACCACCTTGACCGATAGCCGCATCGGAGCCGCCCCTTATCCCCAAAGGCAGCACTTCGCGCTGCTATACTCATCGCCAATGCTGCGCCAACAGGCGTAAGCCATTCCGCTACGGGGGCTCGGGGTTGACCGGGCTGAGAGGGTGACTTTTCCGGACCGTCACCGACCGTTGGTACCTGATCCGGGTAATGCCGGCGCAGGGAGGCAGTTCTGTTTCATGCGCAATCCCTCCGACATCCCTCGCGTCCGGCTCGACCGGATCGACGCGATCTATATTGAAGACGACGTGACGCTGGAAGCGTTGCGCGACATCTCGTTCTCGGTGGAGGACGGGGAGTTCGTGGCGCTGGTGGGCCCATCCGGCTCCGGCAAGAGCACGCTGCTGGACATCATTGCCGGGCTGTACGCGCCGGCTGGCGGCGACGTCATCCTCGACGGCGAGACGTTGCCGACCCCGGCCCGGCTCGGCGCATCCTCCTACATGCACCAGCGTGACCTGCTGCTGCCGTGGCGATCGGCTCTCGACAACGCGGCGCTGGCGCTCGAGGTCCACGGCGTCCCGCGAAAGCAGGCTCGCCAACGGGCGCTGGAACGGTTCGACGAGTTCGGTTTGGCGGGGTTCGAGGACGCCTACCCCGCGCAGCTTTCCGGTGGCATGCGCCAGCGGGTGGCCTTTCTCCGCACCGTCCTCGCCGAGCGTCCCCTGTTGCTGCTCGATGAGCCGTTCGGCGCGCTGGACGCGCTGAGCCGGGTGGTGCTGCAAAGCTGGCTGCTCGACCTGTGGGAACGGGAGCGGCAGGCGGTATTGCTGGTCACGCACGATGTCGACGAGGCGGTCTCCATGGCCGACCGGGTGGTGGTCCTGTCAGCGCGTCCCGGCCAGATCACGCACATCGAAACGATTGACCTGCCCCGCCCCCGTACCCGCGACATGCTCACCAGCGAGACGTTTCATCGTCATCGGGTGGCGCTGCTCCGGGCGCTCGGGCTGCTCGATCAGCCGCAAGAGGCGCTGATCGCGAGCGAGGTGGCGCTCGCATGACCGCAACCCTGCAACGCTGGATGTGGCCGATCCTGCTGCTGGCGATGTTCCTGATTGTCTGGGAGGTCGCGGTTATCCTCACCGACACGCCAACCTGGATGCTGCCCCGGCCAACCGACATCTTCGCCGCCTTCCGGGAAGACCACGCGCTGCTGTGGTGGCACACCCAGGTCACGCTGACCGAGGTCGTGATCGGTTTCGGGGTGGCGCTGGTGTCGGGGGTCGCGATCGGCATCGCGATCGACAGCTCGCCGGTGCTGGAGCGGTCGCTTTATCCGCTGATCATCGCCAGCCAGACGATCCCGATGGTGGTGCTGGCCCCGCTGCTGCTGATCTGGTTCGGTTACGGACTCACGCCCAAGATCATCGTCGCCGCGCTGATCGCCTTTTTCCCGATCACCGTCAGCACCGTCGACGGGCTGCGGGCCGCCGACCGCGAGGTGATGGCGATGCTGCGAAGCTTCGGCGCAAGCGGTTGGAACCGGTTCCGGCTGGCAAAGCTGCCGGCGGCGCTGCCGTCGATCTTTTCCGGCGCCCGCATAGGAGTCGCGGTCTGCGTGATCGCGGCAGTGTTCGGCGAGCTGGTCGGCGCCAGCGAAGGACTCGGATACCTGATGCAACGCTCCGCCTCGCAGTTCCTGACCGCGAGGGTGTTCGCAGCGATCTTCATCCTCTCGTTCATGGGGGTCGGGCTGTTCGCGCTGATCAGCCTGCTTGAACGCATCCTGTTGCCGTGGCGGAAGTACCTCTCGGACCGGCCCCGCGCCTGAACGCCATCGCACCATTGATTACATACAGCAGCATACGGAGATCTCGTATCCATGACGCTGACCCCATCCGCCCGCTTCCGTCAGACGGCCGACTCAATCTGGGAGGAGCAGCATCTGCACCCCTTCGTGCGCGGCATCGGCGACGGCTCGCTTGACGCCGACCGGTTCGGGTTCTGGCTGCGACAGGACTACCTGTTCCTGATCGACTACAGCCGACTGTTCGCCACCGCCGTGCTTCGCGCTCCTGACCTCAATGCCATGACTCGGTTCGCCGCGCTCCTGCACGAGACATTGACCCGCGAGATGGACCTGCACCGCTCCTGCGTGGCCGGGTTTGGGATCTCCGAGGCTGATCTGGAACAGGAGGCAAAAGCGCCGACCACGCAGGGGTACACCGACTTCCTGCTGCGCACCGCGACGACCGGTGACTATGCCGAACTGCTGGGCGCATTGCTGCCGTGCATGTGGGGATACAGCGATATCGGCATCCGGCTGGCGGCACGTGGGCTGCCGGAGGATGAACGCTACCGCGCGTGGATCGCATCCTACGCCGATCCGGAGTTCGCCGAGCTGGCGATATGGTGCCGGGAATTGACCGATGAGGCGTGTGCAGGTCTGCCGGAGGCGGCGCTTGCCCGGGCCGAATCGGCCTTCCTGACATCGAGCCGCTACGAGCTGGCGTTCTGGGAGATGGCGTGGTCGGGAGAGAGTTGGCCATCGCCCTGACGCGATGGAATGGACCAGGGATCGCGATGTTCACGCGCCGCAGGGACGCTATAATGGTTGTTGAGGCTTTCGCTATCCACTGGCGAGAAAGTGGCTGCGGAAGCACGGAGGATACGACCATGGAACGCACAAAATCGATAGAGAAGTTCAGTGGAGATGCTGACGCCCTGTCTGCTCCAATCATGGATCGAGCGATGGCTTCGGCGAATCAGCGGCTGGACGCCAGAATCAGTCGCACAACGTACAGTGGCGATTCACCACCACGTCTACAAGCCGTCGGAAAGGTGTTGGATACGGCAAGCAACGATAGCTCAGAATCGCCGAGCGAGTCCAGGACCGAGGAGTAAACAGGTTGGGGGCTGGTGGGAAGAGGGTCGTTCTCCTCGTAGACGGCTCTCTTTTCATGCTAGCGACGTGTGCCACGAGAGGAAGCCGCCTTGGCAAACCCTGATCCGACGATTCAGAGTGATTTCGCGGTGGTTGCCTTGCTGGACGCGTTGGGTACAAAGGGACTGCTCAGCCGCAGCGCTCCGGACGGGCTTCTGAAAACGTGGCAAACACTTCTCGCTGTACTGGAGGGATTGTGCAACGAAGTAGAGGCGTCCAAGGCGACCGAAGCCTGCACGTTTCTCGCGTTCTCGGATACGATCCTGATCACCGTCATCCCAATCTCCGAAACGGATCAGCCAGAATGCCTTACCCTCATGCACGACCTGCTCCAGCGGTTCATATGGCATGCCTTCGTGAACGGGGTCTACTTTCGAGGCGCGTTCTCCACGGGCAGATTCATCCAATCTGCGTTCAGGGTAATAGGAGAAAGCCTCGAAGAGGCTGCGGAATGCTATGAGCAGGCGAACTGGATGGGCGTGATGGCAACACCGAGCGCGAATCACCTTATCGAGCAGATGGCGCTGGATGGGTGGAGCATGCAAAAGTCGTTTGTTAAGCAGGATGTTCCGCTGCGCAGCAACAAGCGGTACGACACCTGGGCGGTGAATTGGCCGAAGTATGCGGACGACGAGGCGGAGACTGAGAATAGCTCAGGCAAGTCGAAATTGCTCAGGTCGTTTCGAGCGTACAGTGGAGCGATCAGTCCCAGCGTTGCCGACAAGTACGCGAACACGCTCGCCTTTGCGCATAAGGTCTGGCAAGCACCCTCTTCGGACTCGCAATCATGACCGACAGACCGTCACAACCCACCACCGCATCGATCTCCGGGTCTCCCTGGTTCATGGTGATCGTCGCACTCTACGTCACCAGCCTGATCACCGCCAATACGGTCGCGGTCAAGGTGCTGGAGTTCGGCCCCTGGATCACCGACGCCGGGCTGATCACCTTCCCGATCGCCTACATCGTCGGCGACGTGCTGACCGAAGTCTACGGTTACGCCGCCGCCCGACGGGTGATCTGGCTCGGCTTCATGTGTAATCTCATCGCCGTCGGGACGTTCCAGCTGGCGGGCGCATTGCCCGCGGAATCGAGCTGGGAGGGCGGCGACGCCTACAGCATGATCTTCGGGTCGACTCCACGAATCCTGGTGGCGTCGTTCTGCGCTTACCTGATCGGCGAGTTCGCCAATTCCTACGTGCTGGCGCGGATGAAGGTGTGGACGAATGGCCGCTGGCTCTGGACCCGCACGATCGGCTCGACCGTCGTCGGGCAGGGGCTCGACTCGGTGGTGTTCGTGCTGATCGCCTTCAGCGGTGTATTCACGGCGGGCGTGATTCAGGACATGATCATCACCAACTGGGTGCTGAAGACGGCATATGAGGCGATCGCCACCCCCGGTACCTACTGGGTGGTCAACAAGCTGAAACGGGCCGAGGGCATCGACGTCTACGACCGCAACACCGACTTCCGCCCCATCACGGTCAGTGGATAGAGCGAACCCTGATGAGGTTGACTCCTCGGGCAGACATCTCAAATATCGCGAGTTGTTCGCCGTTTGCGGCGAACCGGACCGATACAAGGTCGGTCCCTACGCAATCGCGTCGTCAGCGGCTTCACTCACACCCGCTGCCTTCCCCATACCGAAAGAGGGCATATTCCGATAGATGATGTGGCTTGACTCGGGGGACACTTCATAGGCCTCATGCCAGATACCGACCGAGGTGGCGGAACGGGCACGGCGATTGAAGGCAGTCCAGGCGGGCAGGTGCTCGTTGTCGCGAGAGGTGGCGTAGCGCATCAGGTGGTCCATATCCTTCCAATACTGGACCACCATCACCCGCCGCCAGCCGAACCAGCTCGCGTCATGCAGCAGTCCCAGCTCCCGATTCTGGTTGAGTTCCCGCAACATTCTCGGCATCGTCAGGAAGACCGGCAGCCACTGGTCGATCCGCCAGATTGAGTTGAATCGCATGCCGATCAGGAAGACGACAACTCCGTCCTCGAAGTCGGCGCGTTGCCGACCGGGCTGGATACTGCGTCTGCCTTTCTCACCGCGCTCGCTCATACCACCATCTCCCGGTCGTCTCCGCCGTGGCGGATGAGCGACACGCCGAGCGAGGTCACCGCGCTGGCCAGCAATACCGCGCCGACCAGGGTCAGGGC
>JACCVC010000137.1 GCA_013698305.1 Chloroflexia bacterium | reverse complement strand
GTTCATGAGTGCTACCCGAGTTGGGCCTGTCCGCCGCGACGTCCCCATTGCGTTTCTTGCCGCCATCGCGTTCGGTCTGTTGCTGGCGTTCGTGCCGGTCGGTTCCGGGGCGGCGCAGGATGCCACCCCGTCGCCTGCGTCGTGTGAAGATGTCATGCCAATAATGTCGACCCCGATGGCGGATAATGCCATGGGCGACATGGGCGAGTTCGATCTTGCGTACATCGACATGATGATCCCGCATCACCAGAGCATCATTGCCTTGGCGCAGGTTGCGACGTTCGAGTTGAATGATGCGCGCCTGGTCGAGGTGGCCGGGGCGATCATCGACACGCAGGCTGAAGAGATCGACGAGTTGATGGCGTTTCGCGACGAATGGTACCCGGATGCGGAACCGGTCTCAATGGACATGATGATGATGGCGATGCCGGGCATGGACATGTCGGCAACGCCGTCGATGGGCCAGTTAATGGACTCCGAATGGATCGTGATGGAGTTCTGCGCGGCTGAGGACATGGATCTGGCGTTCATCGAGCTGACGATCCCGCATCACCAGATGGCGATCGATGCCTCAGAGGACGCGCTTGAACTGGCGGTCAATCCGGAACTGGTCGCGGTGGCGGAAGAGGTGATCGAGGCGCAGCAGTCGGAGATCGACCTCCTGATCGAGATTCAGGCGGATCTTGCCGACGAGGCGACCCCGGCGAGCTAATTGACTCGTTCTGGCAGACGTGTCATTTCGACCAATGTGCGACCAGTTACGAGCGCGGTGCCGAGAAATCTCGTGCGTGGAAGTTGTCCTTGCGAGGCACGAGATTTCTCGCCCGGTCGCTTGTCGGCCTAAAGATCGACCACGAACACCTCTGACGGAAGGCTGTCAATCTATTTTCATCGAATCGAGATCCTCCCTTTTCATTCTGAAGTCTGCGTGAAGAGCGAGATGGTCGGAAGGATAATAAAGGGAGGGATCATCTCGATCCGATTGGTCTAACGAGAGGCCAGCATGGACGACGTCCAACGAGCGAGACGCCCAAAGGTAATCGATAATGCGGTCGGGATCCTTGCCCATAGCTACCTCGTATGCAGACCGAAAATTCCTTTGGAGCGGTGCGATTTCAATGCTGCTCGGTATTCCGTTGAGATCCCCGCCAAAGATAACGGCGTCTGCGTCGCCAAATTCGGTAGTCCATTCTAATGCCATAGTTATCTGTTGCTGGCGTCGTGTAGCACTGTAAGGATCGAGATGGCTGTTATAGACATCTACCGTTTCTCCATTGATTACGAAGCGCGCCCGCTGGCAGAACTTCTCTGCGCCAGGAAACTCCAGTTCCGAGGTGTCGAGACACGGAAACCAGCTCAGTATCGTTAGGCCCTCTTGCCAGCCGGTCGTTGCGAACAAGCCAGTAATGTGCGCTCGAAAATCACGACCAGCGCCTACCTGTAGCGCGGCAGCCAACGAGGTCGCTTGCTCGTCCGGCCATGCAACCTCCTGCAGCAGCACAATATCTGGCTGCAGAGCAATCAGGCCCGCTTCGACTAGCGGCGCTCGGCGGGACCAAGTGAGATGAGGTGGGTCGTGCAGAATATTGAGTGTCACGACACGGAAAAGCGAGTAGCTCAGGTCTTCATGCATTTCCATGACTCATGACTGGTCTCATTCTCAGCTGACGAATACTGAAGAAATGATGGCGGACGTGTCGCGGCATACGCAGACTGAGATCAAACTAACGGAGCGGTTCGTCACGTATATTGTCCCCTTGCTGGCAAAGCCGTCTCAAACCTCTCGCCCGCCCGATCCGGCAACAATCGCACCTTCTCCAGGTGCCAGAGATCGCGGGGGACAGAGTTGTTGAACAGCAGGATCCTGGCGTCGAGTTGCATGGCGCGCTCCAGGTACTGATTCCGCACGATCCAGCGCTCGTTGCTCCAGCGCCGCCAGGCGGTGACAACGTCGATCTCCGACTCCTTGATGGCCAGGTCCGCAAATAGCCGGAATGGCCACCAGCGCTGGCGCCAGGGTAGTTCAGTCGAAGGTGGTTGCGATGCCGGCCTCTCGTCGCGGTGCTGAATTCGCGAGGCCTCGGCGGCGAGGCGTCCGGCGGCCGCCGCGAGCCAGTGGTCGAGCGCGTCGTGCATGGCGCGAATCTCGCGATCCAGCTCGATCCAGGCGGGCGCCATGCCGGCGTTCTTCAGGCGGCTGAACGCCATGTCGAGTTCCGGCTGATACGGGTTCCGCTCGATCCTGATCGGCTTGCCTGCCTGAGGCATATTGTCGAACTTGCCGCGGGCGATCGCCTCGGTCAGCGTGTCTTCAATCCAGGAGTCGAAATCCTCGATCTCCTCGACCCGGTCACCGTCACGTCGGAGTGGCATGAGTGGGTGCTCCTTTCCTCGACGACGTTGGCCTTTTCAATTGTGAAAAGCATAACAAATGCCTCCTCGCTGAGGAGAGCGGGAGGCGTTGAAGTCGTAGAAGGCTGCCGCTTCGCCTGTGAGATAGCGACCACAACGCGAGTTGGCAAAGCCGGGGTGGTGGCGCCTAGTCGCGATACAGGCGTCGGGCCACGAGCCAGGTGATGAGCGCCCCGGCGCCGCCGGCCAGACCCACCAGCTTGAGGCCCCACTCGACGCGAATGATGGTGCCTGTAGCTCCTGGCGCGAGGCTCGTTTCAGGGGGTGCGAACACCAGCCAGTTGAGCAGCCCCGTCATGGCGCAAAGTGCCAGGGCGCCAAAGGCAAGCCAGGCGATGGCGTCGTCGTTTCGCCAGAACAATGAGATGAGCAGCGCCACGATGGCGACGATCGCGAACAAAATGGTGAACGCCCCGTCGCTGCGAATCCCGTGTTCCACGGTGTATTCGGGAGCCGACCTCGACACGCGCTCAAGGGATTCCCACGGTCCAAATGACCCGACAATGACGAGCGTGGCACAGGCGAGCGCCAGGACGGCCAATAGCCATGGCCGCCTCGCCTGATTGTGCGTTTTGTGCTGCCCTATCGCCCGAAAATAGCGCTCGAACGCGTTAGGCTCCGCCTCGTTGCGCGACGGCATCGGCGTTCGCTTTGACATTGAATCCTCGAATCTCGACTGGCTCTTCGTGACCTGAATCCATGTGACGCGCATCAAACCCGTGAACGCCCGAACGGAACCGTGGGATGAAGAAGCATCGACCGTAACATGCCCACTGAACTGCTGCCTGCCTACGCAGACTCCTGGCGTGACAGGGCTGGAGCTACCCGAGGCGCCTGATGTTGGCGCTGTGCCGCGATGCGTTCCGGCGTGCGCACGGTCACCACATAGATTGGCAGGTTTTCGTCAACCTGCAGATCAACCAGCCGGTCGATAAGGACATCTGTGACTTCATCGGTGTCATCGACATCGACGACGGCCCGCATATAGACGCTATCCGGATCATCGGCGTCGCCCACGGTAAAGGTGGTCTCCGGATAGTGTGACCGGATCAACTCCTGCAATTCGTCAACGGCCGCCTGCATCTTTGGACTTGTGATGTGAAAGGATTCATCGATCATGGTGACCCATCTTCTTCCCGTTGGATTGCAGTCACAAACTCTCGGCTCCGGCGAAGCGCCCGAGCGGCATGTTTCTCGGAAATGAGATCGATCTCGTAGTCAGCCTCGTGGCGCAGCGTCATGTTGTCAGTCAGCACCCTTCGGAGGCTCGGTGGATAGCGACGGCGCCAGTTGATCAACTGCTCCACGAACTGGGCGTGGACCGTCTGATGACGCCACCGCCCACCCGGCGAGCGAACCTGGATGCCAGCGGCGAGCAATACCGCTATTGCCGCCTGAAAACACGCATAGTAGCACCGGTTCGCGCCGTCGTTGAAGCGACGGTTCGCCAACTCACTCTCGGCGCCTTCCAGGCTCTCGGCGGCTTTTGCCAGGTAGTCGTTGATGGCTTGTGCGTCCACCATATGCGGTAATTGTACTCCTCCCACATTCAAGGCAGCCCGTCCCGATGGCCACGGAGACGCTTAATCCGCGCTTCGCGTGGCCGCGCCGATCAGCTGGCGGCTGGTGGCAATGCTGATCGCATGATCCAGGTCGGCGATCTGGTCGTCGACGTGCTCGATGCCGACCGACAGGCGGATCAGCGTGTCCTCGACCTCCGCGCCGGTGCCGGCGACGCTGGCGTGCGTCATCTTGCCGGGATGCTCGATCAGCGATTCGACGCCGCCGAGGCTCTCGGCCAGCGTGAAGACCTTCGTGTTTTCGACGATCTTCGCCGCAACCTCGAAGCCACCCCGCACCGTGAACGACACCATGCCGGAAAACGACGTCATCTGGCGGGAGGCGACCTCATGGTTGGGATGCGAAGGGAGTCCCGGATAGTACACGCGCTCCACGGCCTCCCGCTCGCTCAGCCACGCCGCCACCTTCGCGGCGTTCTCGCTGTGGCGTTCCATCCGGACACCGAGCGTCTTGATGCCGCGCAACGTCAGCCAGCAGTCCATCGGTCCCGGCACGGCGCCCGCCGCGTTCTGGTGGAACTTGAGCGTTTCGTACACGACCTCGTCGTTGCCGATCACCGCCCCGCCGACGACGTCGGAGTGGCCGCCGAGATACTTCGTCGTGCTGTGCAGCACCAGGTCCGCGCCCTGACCGAGCGGTTGTTGCAGGTATGGCGAGGCGAAGGTGTTGTCGACCACCAGCCGGATGTCGCGACCCTTGACCAGCTCCGCCATGCCGGCGATGTCGATGATGCGCAGGTACGGGTTGGTCGGTGTCTCCACCCAGACCAGCTTCGTGTTCGGCTGGATCGCCGCCCGTGCCTCGTCCAGATCGGAGAGGTCGGCCAGCGACATCTCGATGCCGTAGTTGGTCAGCACCTTGTCGAACAGCCGGAAGGTGCCGCCATACGTGTCGTTCGACAGCAGCACGTGGTCGCCCGGTCGCAGCAAGTAGCTGATGTTCTGGGTGGCGGCGAGCCCGCTGGCGTAGGCCAGACCCCATGCGCCGCCTTCCAGCGACGCCAGCGCCGTCTGCAGCGCGGTGCGAGTCGGATTGTCGGAGCGGGAGTATTCATATCCTCCCTTGAGCTCGCCGATCGCCTCCTGGGCATAAGTGCTGGTCTGGTAGATCGGCGTGATCACCGCGCCGGTGGCGGTGTCCGGGTCTTGCCCGGCATGGATCGCGCGGGTCTCGAATCTGGCGTCGTTCCAGTTATGGTCGTGGGTCATGGTGGTGTCCTTCCCTATGAAATCGCGTAGGAGCAGACCCTGTGTCTGCCCGATTGTTTGTGCCGGTTCACACGGGCTGATACCGGAGTCCAGGATCAGCCCCTACGTATGGGTAGGTGTCACACGCCTGATCGGTGCTGCGCGACGTGGTTGAGAATGTCGGCGCGGGTGACGATGCCGATCAACACGCCCTGCCGCTGCACCAGCACCGCAGGCGCTTTCTCGGCCAGCATCGGGATCACCCGCTCGATGTCTTCGTGGGCGTCGACGAGCTGGAAAGGCGGCTCCATGATCTCCCGCACCAGGCGGTTGAGCACACCGGGGTCGCGGAAAATCTGGTCCAGCAGCGTTCGCTCCTGCAATGAGCCGACGATGCTCTGCACCTCGATCTTTTCGCCCGGCTCCGGTCCGACGCAGTCCTCATCGGCGGTGGAGCCCTCGCCCCGCACGATCGGGAGCTGGCTGACACCGTACTGGTTGAGCAGCTCGATCGCCTGCGACACGGTCTGGTCGCACGACGCGGCGATGACATCCGGCATCTTGCCGGTGCGCTCCTCGATCAGGTTGCCCATATGCGATGGTCCGTGGAACCGCGCCAGGAAGCCATTCTCTCGCATCCAGTCATCGTTGTAAATCTTGGAAAGATAGCCCCGACCGCTGTCCGGCAGCAGCACGACCACCATCGCCTCGGGATCGTCGAGCCTGCGAGCAACCTCGACGGCGGCGTGGACGGCCAGCCCGCACGAACCTCCGACCAGGATGCCCTCCTCACGCGTCATGCGACGGGTCATCGTGAACGACTCGGTGTCCGTCACCTGCACCCATTCGTCGATGATGTCGCGACTGAAGGTGCCGGGCCAGAAATCCTCGCCGACGCCTTCGACCAGGTACTGATGGATCTTGTCGGTGGTGTAGATCGACCCTTCCGGGTCGGCCCCCACCACGACGACCTCCGGGTTCTGCTCCTTCAGGTATTGGCCCACGCCGGAGATGGTGCCGCCGGTGCCGACGCCCGCCACGAAGTGCGTGATGTTACCCTCGGTCTGGTTCCACAATTCCGGTCCGGTGGCGTCATAATGCGTTTGCGGGTTCATTGGGTTGAAATACTGGTTGGGGGAGAACCCGTTGGCCACCTCGCGGGTGAGCCGTTCGGCCACCGAGTAATAGCTTTTAGGCGAATCGCGCTCGACGGCGGTGGGGGTGGTCACGACTTCCGCGCCATAGGCGCGCAGCAACTGGACCTTCTCGTTGGAGACCTTGTCGGGCATGACGAAGATGCAGCGATAGCCCTTGACCGC
>JACCVC010000255.1 GCA_013698305.1 Chloroflexia bacterium | reverse complement strand
TTCGTGGCAACGCCGAGGCCCAGGAACTTGGCGAGGTTGCGAACCAGCGCAAGCTGCTTGACATGGTCAAGACCCGGGGGCAGCTGAACATCGACGACGCGGTACTCGAGCTCAATAGCACCAGGGATGACGTGCAGAACGATCTTCATGCGCTCGTGGGACGGGGCCTCTTCAGCGGCTACGTCGATTGGGACAAGGGCGTGCTCTATTCAGTTGAGGCCAGAGAGCTTTCCGGGCGTAAGACATGCCCCAACTGTGGTGGCCCGGTTGAGCTCGCCGGCAAGGGACTGATCAAATGTCCATATTGCGGAGCGGAGATTTTCCTGTAGCGAGTTGAATCAGGAGGGCGACACATGGTCGAGCGAGTCCAGCAACTACTCAGCAAAATCCCTGGATACGATGCCTACAACAACAAGGAATCGATGCGTGATGATGACCGTCGCGTCCGGGTTCAGATCGCGCGCCGCCTGGACCAGGCGGTGTCAGACCTGACAGCCGTGAGCAGTCGACTCGCCGCCAAGAGGCATTTGGGGGCAATCGGCGCGGTCGAGGACCTCGTTCGCGACACGAGACTGCTGGGCGACCGGGTCCGAACCGCTTCCTATGGATACGAGGGGTTGTTCTCCGACCGCAAGGTCGATGAGTTCGCCCTCGGTCAACTCAAGGCCTTCGATGTCGCGTTCGATGCTCAGGTGGATGCGCTGGTCAAGCAAATATCCTCTGTCGGCGCCGAGGGCGAGGCGGTGGAGTCGCAAATCCGGGACGTAGGCACGACCGTCGACAATCTCGATCGCCTGTTCAATGCCCGGAACGATGTGATCACGACTGCAACTCCGTCCCACGATCCCAATGTCCTTAACCTGCTGGAAGCTCCGGTCACACGCTCCCCACAAGAGCAACGACTGCTGCGCGTCGTTACGGGCGGCACCGTCGCGATTCTCGGCGACAACTTCCAGGTGGGCGCGCACATCACGGTGAAGGACCGTGACGATGCAGTCATGCTTTCGCTTCTCCGGCTCGACGCTGGACCGGACTGGCTGGCGATGGCTCGTCAGAACAACCTGAAGTACTGGAGAGTTCAGGAGGCATCAGCTAATGCGGCACTCACAGATGGAATCGCTGGAAATGCCACAGTGAGCGGACCACAGGGTACGCAGCAGGGCATCCCGGCAAAGTATGATCTCAGTGAGTCAGAAGCCGGGGACTCGCCATCGATCACGATTCACCTGGCGTTTGGTGGAGAGGTTCGTGCGTTTTCTGGCTCAGAGGTGCCTCTGATCGACATTGAGGTTTTCAGCGAGGGCGTCGTCGCCTAACAGGAAAGGAACAACACCGATGGGAATCATGGATCGTGTCTCTCGACTGGTTCGCGCCAACGTGAACGACCTGATCGACCAAGCAGAAGACCCGGAAAAGATGATCGACCAGATCCTTAGGGACATGCAGGGCGGCATCACCTCCGCCCGGGCACAGGTCGCGTCGATGATCGCGCAGGAAAAGGAGCTGGAGGCGGACGTCCGCGAGAACGAGGAACTCTCCTCTGAGTGGGGAGAGAAGGCGCGGCGTGCTGTGGCTGCCGGCAAGGACGATCTCGCCAGAGAGGCACTGCGTCGGAAACACGACGCCACCGGCAACCTCACTCTCTACAAGGAACAGCACGACGTTCAGCAGCATACAGTCGCGAAGCTGAAGCACCAGCTTCAACTGCTGGAGTCGAAGTACCAGAGCACGTTGAGCCAGCGCGATAGCCTGATCGCCCGCCAACGGCGAGCCAAGGCTACGCAACAGGTAGCTGAGAGAGTCACCACGCTGTCGCCGTTCGACGCGTCGTCGGAGCTCGACCGGATGGAGCGAAAGATTCGGAGCAATGAGTCGCACGCGGCTGCCACCATCGAGATGCAGGATACCTCCGTTGATGCGCAGTTCCGTGAGTTGGACTACGACGTCGACATCGAGCAGGAGCTGGAGGCGCTCAAGGGGGGATCGTCCACCGGGGTTGCTGGCTCACTGAATGACGGAAACCAAACGAGCACGTAGCAGTCGAGTTGTTGCGTGGACTGGCAGGGGCGGACGTCTTCGTCCGCCCGATCGACGGTGTTTGCGTGTTTGGGTCGACACAGAGGCCGACCCTTAAAATTGGGGAAGTTGTTCCATGGCAATCCTCGACCTGGTCGAATTTCCGAACGAAGCGAGCGGCGAGATCGCCCATCGCGTTCCCGAAGACGATTCCGGCGAGTTCCGAATGGGATCACAGTTGGTCGTGCGCGAAAGCCAGCGAGCCATCTTCTTCCGTGACGGCAAGGCTTTGGACGTGTTCGGGCCGGGACGGCACACGCTGTCCACGCAAAATATTCCGCTGCTGACCGGCTTGCTGGGGCTGCCATTCGGCGGGGATAGCCCGTTTCGGGCCGAAGTCTTCTTCGTCTCCATGCGTGAGTTCACCGACATGAAGTGGGGTTCGGCCCAACCGCTCGTCTACCGCGACAGCGAGCTCGGCATGGTCCGGCTGAGAGCATTCGGCACCTATAGCATGCGGGTCCAGGATCCCCAGGTTTTCATCAACCAGGTAGTTGGCACTCGCGGCTCCTACCGCACGGCTGCGATCGAGGACTACTTGCGGAGCGTCGTGCTCAACGAGTTCAACGACCTGCTCGGTGACGTCCATACCTCGATTCTCGACATCCAGCAGATGACCAAGGAGATCGCCGACGCCAGCCGCGCCGCGCTGGCCGACGATTTCCGCAGGCTGGGACTTGAGCTGACCACGTTCCAGATCAGCGCCGTCACACCGCCCGAAGAGGTACAGCAGCGAATCGACGAGCGGTCTGGCATGGCGGCATTGGGCGACATGGGCGCATACACCCAGTACAAGACCGCCCAAGCCATCGGCGACGTTGCCAATAATCCAGGGTCAGGTGGCGATGCGACCTCGACCGGGGTCGGTCTCGGCGCGGGACTCGGCATCGGCCAGGCGATGGCGGGTGCGATCGGCGGGGCATTCCAGGGTCAGCAGGGACAAGCTCAACCGGCTGCCAGCGCTCAAACGTGGACCTGTCCGAACTGCCAGGCCACCATCCCCGCGAACTCGAAGTTTTGCCCTGAATGCGGATCGAACCTGACAGAGCGGCAGTGCCCGCAATGTAAGGCGCAGAATCCATCGGGGACGAAGTTCTGCTCCAATTGCGGCACCGCGCTCGAGTAGTGATCTCCCGCGCCACCACCCGAAATCAGCACAGAAATACCGGGCATTAAGCCCGGTATTTCTGGTAGAAGACGGTGATAGTGCATTCCAGGGGTATCGATGGTCGGCATTATCCCTGTATCCATAGGGTTTTCGGTGCTTGTGAAGAAGTTCACAGATAGCGTATCTATTGATCTAATGCCAAACATACAACCACTATTCATCTGAATCCCCCTTTTGGGCATCGAAATAGGCGGTCATGGCGGTGATCACATCGTCGTCAT
>JACCVC010000236.1 GCA_013698305.1 Chloroflexia bacterium | reverse complement strand
CGGCGTTGCGGATGGCGCTCGACTTCGGAATACCTACCCCTGCACACAGCTCCGCGTTGAACTACGTTGACTCCTATCGCCAGGAGTTCCTGCCAGCAAACCTGATCCAGGGGCAACGCGACTTCTTTGGCGCCCACACCTACAAGCGGCTGGACAAGGACGGCACGTTCCACACCGAATGGGCCACGGCCGAGCCGCGGCCCATGGTCCACTCGGAGGAGAGTGCTGACTCGCCATGGTCCGATGCCGAAGACAAGGGCGAGCGCGCGGACAGGGACGCGGCTGTCCCCGCTGGCGCGGATCGGGGGACACTGCATCCCGAAGAGCAAACCGACCTCAAGCCAGATCCCGAGGAAAAGGGCGAGCGCACGCCTGAATCGACGAAGAAGGCGGAGTATTAATGCGCGCCCTACGACGACGCGACCGCGTAGGGGCGGACCCTGTGTCTGTCCGGCTCCTAGATAGAATGGGCCGATCCTGTATCGGCCACTACGAGCAACAAGGCAGTCCCCATGACTGAGACCAAGAAGCAGTCCAGGCCGACGACAAACTATGACTTCCATACCGATGGCAGCGCGGTCGACGCGGACCACGTTGGACACCAGTTCGACGCGATGGAGCCTCCCGCCGAGATCAGCACCAACCCGTTGCGAGGCGGTCTGCGGCTCGACCGTGCCCCCGCTCCGGCGGTAATGGTGATCTTCGGCGTTACCGGCGACCTGACCGCCAGGAAGCTGATGCCGGCGCTCTACGACCTGGCCGTCGGTTACCCGCTTCCGGAAGGGTTCTCGATCGTCGGGGTCTCCCGCCGTGAGTGGGATGACGAGACGTTTCGCAACGAGATGCGCGGCGCGGTCGAAAAAGGCGCCCGCACGCCCGTCACCGACGAGTCCTGGCAGCTCTTCGCCCAGGGGTTGTTCTACGTGCCGGGAAACTTCGACGAGGAATCAACCTACACCACGCTGCGCGAGCGCCTTGATGTCGTCGATCAGGAACGCCGCGCCCACGGCAACCGCCTGTTCTATCTGGCGACGTCGCCTGATTTTTATGGGCCGATCATCCAGCACCTCGGTGCCGCGAAGATCGCCGCCCGGCAGGACATCTACTGGAACCGCCGCGACAGCTGGAGCCGGATCGTCGTCGAGAAGCCGTTCGGGCAGGATGTCGAATCCGCCCGGGCGCTCAACGCCGAGATCGGCGCGGTGTTCTCGGAGCGGCAGATCTACCGGATCGATCATTACCTCGGCAAGGAAACGGTGCAGAACGTCCTCGCATTCCGCTTCGCCAACACCCTGTTCGAGCCCGTATGGAATCGGCAGTATGTCGATCACGTCCAGATCACCGTCGCCGAGGCGATCGGCGTCGAGGGCCGGGGCGGCTACTACGAGGGTTCCGGCGCGCTGCGGGACATGGTCCAGAGCCACATCCTCCAACTCGTGTCGGTGATCGCGATGGAGCCACCGGCCCTGTTCAACGGCAACGCCCTGCGCGATGAGAAGGTCAAGGTCCTCCGCGCCGTGGTGCCGCCCACCGGCGAGCAGGTGAACCAGCGGACCGTTCGCGGGCGCTACGAGGCTGGCCACGTCGGTGGCCGCCCGGTGCCCGCCTACCGCGACGAGCAGGAGGTGAGTCCACAATCCCGCACCGAGACCTTCGCGGCGATGGAGCTCAACATCGACAACTGGCGTTGGGCGGGCGTGCCGTTCTATCTCCGCACGGGCAAGCGACTTCCCCGGCGGGTGACGGAAATCGCCATCGAGTTCAAGCAGGTGCCGCACCTGATGTTCCAGGCGATCGGCAACCTCGATCTCACCCCGAACGTGATCACCATGCGCATCCAGCCGGACGAAGGCATTGCGCTGAAGTTCGCCGCCAAGGTGCCTGGCCCGGATACGCAGCTTCGCCCGGTGCGGATGGACTTCCTCTATGGACAGTCGTTCGGGGAGGCGGGTCCCGATGCCTACGAGCGCCTGCTGCTGGACGCGATGCTGGGCGATCCGACCCTGTTCGCCCGCCGCGACGAGGTCGAGACGGCATGGTCGGTGATGCAGCCGATTCTGGATGGCTGGCAGGACCTGCCGGTGCCGATTTATCCATACGAGGCTGGGACCTGGGGGCCGAGCAAGGCCGATTCGCTGATGCGCCGCGACAGCCGGCAGTGGCGACGGCCTTAACGCCGGTCAGGAGAACCATCAATGGCTTCATCCGTTAGCACCAAGCCGATCCTGGCGTCAGTCTGGCAAACGGACACGCTTGACACCGGGGCCATCCATGATGAGCTCAACCAACTCTGGTCGCAGCTTGGTGGTCCGCTCAAGGGTGGGGACGCGCCCGGCGAGATGGTGGCGGAACCGAACTTCGGCGGGGGCGGCCTTATGCGAGCCAACACCCTGAATCTCATTGCCGTCGCCAGCGACCTCCGCGCCGTCACCTTGATTCAGGAGACGATCGCCCGGCTGCGGGACTTCCTGCCCTCCCGCACGATTATCCTTATCCCGCAGGACGGGACCGACCACGAGAGCGGCATGATCGGCCCGCGTTACGATGTGCGGGTCGAGCTCATGGAACAGGTCACCGAGACCGACGAGCCGAATCTCCGCTTCGAGGTGATCACCATCGGGGCGGACCGGCGGGAGACCGGCAATCTGGCCAGCCTCGTCACCCCGCTGCTGGCGGCCGATCTGCCTGACTTCCTCTGGTGGCCCGGCGGCGGCTTCGCCGATGATCCGCTGTTCGAAGATCTGTTGCCGATCGTCGACCGGCTGATCCTCGACACCGCGCAGCTTGGTCGCGACGTGCAGTCTATCTCTGCGATCCGCCAGATTTTGGCGGACGAATCCAACGCGCCGGTGATCGGCGACTTTACCTGGCTTCGACTGGAACCATGGCGGCAGCTCATTGCCCAGTTCTTCGATCCGGAGGATGTTCAGCGCTCGCTCCACACGGTCGAGCAGGTGACAATCCACTATGCCGAGACCCGTGAGGACGGGTCGGCGGGCCTGGCCGCTGCCTTGCTGACCGCGGGCTGGCTCGCCAGCCGGTTGGACTGGGAAGCCATAGACCCGCTGGAACGTCAGAAGCGTGGTGGGTTCTGGGCGCCGTTGCGGGCGAAGGACGGGGATCGGGGTCGGGAGATCGAGCTTCGCCTGGTTCCGGACACCAGCCCGCAGGCCAGGTTTTCGCTGCGGCGGGTCAAGATCGTCGCGGCGGGAGCCGCGCCCGGCGCATTTGTCGTAGAGCGCACCGACAGCGACGATATTCTCACATCCAGCGAAACGCCGGATAACCCCGAAGTGAGCCGGATGGTCTATTCGCGGCGACCGGTGAGTGACGAAATGATCGGGCAGGAGCTCCAGCGGTTTGGCGCTGACAGCACCTATGAGGAAGCGGTGAGATTCGCCGTCGGCCTGATTCCTTCATAAACAGAGGAGAAATATGCGACGCACGATTGATTACGGAGAACGAGGTCATGTCACGGTCGACCGGGACGTCAAGGCGATTGCGGCGCTGGCAGTCGAGGATTTTGCGCTCGCCTATTTGCGCGCGGAGGGGCAGCGGCGACCAGCGCTCGTGGCGCTCTCCGGCGGATCGACGCCGAAGCAGATGTACGAGTTCTTCAAGCATCCCCTTTTCAAGCGCCGCATTGTCTGGGACCGCATGCAGCTGTTCTGGGGCGACGAACGCTGGGTTCCCATTGATCACGATGAGAGCAACGCCGGCGCGGCGCGGCGAGGATTCATCGACGAGATCGGCCTCGACGAAGAGCATTGGCACCCGTGGCCCACGCATCTTGACGATCCGAACCAGGCCGCGACGGCATACGAAACGTCCATCCGGATCGTCGCCAACGAGTTCGACTCCACCCCCGTGTTTGACCTTGTTTACCTCGGCATGGGTGATGATGGCCACACTGCCTCGCTCTTTCCCGGCACCGAAGCGGTGCATGAGCAGGAGCGCCTCGCCATCGCCCACGAGGTGCCCAAGCTTGACGCGACACGGCTCACCATGACGCCGAAGGTCATCAACAATGCCAAAGAGGTGCTGTTTCTGGTGGCCGGCGCGGGCAAGGCGGAGATGCTGCACAGGGTGCTTGACGGCCCGGTCGATGTCGATTCGATGCCCAGCCAGGCAATCCGCCCTGAGAACGGTCGCCTCCGATGGTTCGTCGATGAAGCCGCCGCAGCGCGGCTGGAACGAAAGAAGTAACCGGATGGACTCATCTGCGCGGCTGGAGCGCATTGGCAGGCGTGCCGCTGACGAGGTCGAGAACGACATGATCGTCGGGCTCGGCACTGGGTCGACTGCCAGCGCGTTTGTCCGGGCGCTCGGCGAACGCGTCGTTGCTGGCCTTGATGTCCTCGGCATCGCGACCTCTATCGAAACGGCTGACCTGGCGATGTCGCTCGGTCTCCCGCTCACGACACTCGAGGATGTCGATCGCATCGACCTCTGCGTCGACGGGGCGGACGAGATCGACTCCGCCCTCAACGTCGTCAAGGGTCGTGGCGGAGCGTTGCTCCACGAGAAGCTGGTAGCCCGCCGCGCCGACCGGTACATCATCATCGCCTCAGCGGAGAAGCTGGTCGAGCAGTTAGGAACCCGGTTGCCGTTGCCAGTCGAGGTCATCCCGGTTGGCTGGAATCACACCGCTCGGGAGCTCGAGCGGCTGGGCCTCGAGCCAGCATTGCGCCCGTATCCATCAGGCGAGCCGGATAGACCCTACGTCACCGACGGCATGCACTACATCCTCGATTGCGCCTCAGATGGCATCAAGGACCCCGCCGGGCTCGCAACCGCCATCAAGCAGGTCACCGGCGTCGTGGATCATGGCCTCTTCGTCGGCATGGTCGACAACGCGATTACCATCGACGACACCGGCACGCTCCAGACCCATGAGCCAACAGGTCGGTAGCGCAGTTGGGTCGGCGCGTGCTCGAACCTCCCTCGCCATCGCCGCAGTGACGCTCATCATGGTTGGCGTTTTGCTGGGCTTATTCGCTCGCGGTGACCAGGTGCTGTGGGGCGATGTTCGAATGCTGCAGTGGGCGCAGTCACTCGATTTCGCAGGGCTTCGCGAGTTCGTCGCCGTCATGAACGCCGTTGGCGGCGCCATCGGCGGCGTCATCATCGCGGTTGGCCTGGTCGGTGTCGGGTTCCTGACCGGGCGTCGGGATTACGCCGCGCTGGTGGCGATTATCCTCTGCTTGCGCCTGATCGGCGAGGTGCTCAAGCCGATCTTTCGAAGCCCTCGACCGAATTCCATATATATTCGCTTCCCCGATGACCATGCCTGGACGACATTCGGCTATCCAAGCGGGCACGCATTCACCCACGCCTGTATCGCGGGGGCGCTGCTGCTCCTGGTCCTCACCATTGATCTGCGCCCCGTCTGGCGAGGGTCCATCACGTTGCTGGCGATAGCGCTGCCGCTGCTCGGGGGGTTCGCCAGGGTCTGGATCGGCGCCCACTGGCCATCAGACACGCTTGGTGGCTTCCTGTTCGGAAGCGCGGTCGTGCTGCTGGCCCTGGCGATCCGACCCATGAGGCCTCACCCCGTCGACGCGTAGGGACCGACAGACCTCGGACACAAAGGTCCGAGGCTACAGGGATCGGTTCGCTGCTTCTCACAACACGTTCGTCTCGCGGGCGACCGCGAATATCATCACATATCCCAGCACCGCAAAGCTCACGCCGAGCGCAATCGTGTTGAGCCATCCATCGGATCGGCCCCGAAGCATTCGCGGCAACACCCACATCCGCCATCTTGAAAACGGCAGCAGGGGACGGATACCGGCGTGGGTGCAGGCATCAGCGAGCAGGTGTGTCACCAACCCAAGCCCGAACGCCATCGTCCAGGTTAGCGCGGTGTGCTGGCTGAGTTGCATCCAGTTGGGCACGCCGACCGCGCCAGCTGCGAGCGACGTCAGCGCCAGGTAGACGACACTGATCACCACGATCGCGACCGCAAGTCCGTGAGACGCGCCTCGGTGCCGCAATCGCAGCGACCCCTTCAGCTCGCTTCTCAGGTCCAGCCAGTCGGGGTAGCCGCCGCCGGCCACGCCCAGCCAGACAGCGCCGGTCGCAACCGGCAGAGACGCCGACGCGGCGACCAGTGAACCGGCCGCCGCGCCCATCATCAGATGTGTCATGCGTCGCACGATGTACGCCCTGACGTAATTGCGTAGGGGCAGATCCTGTGTCTGCCCAGAGTCGATAAACCGCAGAATCGACCCTTACGCACGATGGTGGATCCTAGTACGAATCGCGGCGCGGGCCGCGTCGATCACGGCGCTGCCCACCGGAGAACCCGCCTGGGCGGTTGCCCTGATAGCCGCCGCCTCCGCTGCGACGATTTCCGCCGCCACTGCGAGGACCACTTCGTCCAGCCCCCCGCGCTCCGTCAGCGGCAGGCTCGCCGGACATCTCGACATTGACCGGTCGTCCCTTGACCGACGACGCGCTCATCGCCGAGATGACCTGCTGGGCCATATCCTCCGGCACATCGACGAAGGTATTGGTATCCATGATGTCGATCGCGC
>JACCVC010000234.1 GCA_013698305.1 Chloroflexia bacterium | reverse complement strand
CCAGCCATTCGGACGCCACCCAGCCGGAGTAGCCGTCGGCGTATCCGGGAATCCAGGCTCCGGTCGCGCCCCGCACGGCGATGAACTCGGCGTTCTCCGGCAGGAGCACCTCGGTCTCACTATCGGTTGACGGACCGGTACGCAGGCGCAGGCCATCACTCGCCGAGACCAGCGTCGATTCGCCCAGCGTCGGCGGCGCCGGCAGGAAGGCGGGATTGGACGCCAGCCCCTGCTCGGCGACGATCTCCGCGCCAATGCGCTCCGCCGTGATCGTGCCATCCCCGGTCGAGAGGTTGAGAATGGCGTTCTCGAATACCTGCGTGGTGGTTCCTCCACGCTTTTCCGGCTCGGACAGCGGCCGCCCGAAGATCGCCTCGCCGCCGCGGTTGTTCCAGAACAGGGCGAACAGCCCGGAGACCGTGTGGCCCGTCTCCGGGAAGAACCGGCAGGACCCTTCTCCCCCGGCGCACCCGTTGACACTCCGCCGGGAGGCGGCTGACGAGAAGCCATTGGCCGTCGCGTCTCCCACCGGGACTCCCCGGATTGATGCTGTACCTTCGTCGATCGGGTTTTGCGCCAGGGTGACGCCCTCGAACATCTGTTCGATCAGGCCTGTGTCCTCTACGAAGCGCGGCTCTGAAAGCGGAATGCCGAGGATCGCCTGCCCTCCCGCCTTGCGCCACACCGCGAGAAACGGCTCGGTGAGATTATGGCCGCTTGTAGCAAAATATTCGCCGCTGCTCAGTGCCGCCATCTGCTCAATCTCGCCGACAGTTTGCTCTTCAGGGAGGGTGATCGGAACCTGGTTCTGCCCCTGTCCTGTCTGCGTCCCGCCAATTGGCTCGATGATAGGTTGCTCCTGCCGCGCCGTCGCCGGCGATCTCAACGCCAGCGCGCCGAACGCCGCCGCACCACCGACAAACGACCGGCGCGAGAATTCAGCCCGCCGGACCCGGATCAACCCGGTTTCCGTCATATTCCTGTTCTTGCCCGCCTCTGTCATCAACAATATCCCTCTCGTGCTGGGTCGTGTCATGTTATTGGTTCGGTAGAATCGTGGTCACATCACTTGACGCAGCGCAAAAGCGCGGCCATGGTTTCGGCATTGGCGGACGCATGTATCGTCCCTGTCCTTGTATACGCACAAACGTCACGGAAGGTGTCCCGTTCATGACCAGTTTAGCGACTCCCGGCCAGTCCGGACCGACCTCGATCCCGCTCGGCGCGGTGTTGCCGCAGATCGAGCTCCCTCCAGACCCCGATGTGGTACGCACGTTCGTCACCAGCATCGAGGAAGCGGGATTCAGCCACCTGTTGGCCTACGATCACGTGCTCGGCGCCGATGCAGGCACCCGACCCGACTGGAGCGGACCCTACAGCAGCACCGATCCATTCCTCGAAGTGCTGTCGTTGCTGTCGTGGGCGGCGGGGCTGACGACAACGCTCGAACTCGTTACGGGAGTCCTTATTTTGCCACAACGGCAGACGGCGCTGGTAGCGAAACAGGCGGCCACGCTCGACTTGCTGTCCAACGGGAGGCTCCGGCTCGGGGTCGGCATCGGCTGGAACAAGGTTGAATACGACGGACTGAACGAGGAGTTCGGCAATCGCGGTCGGCGCATGGAAGAGCAAATTGCCGTCATGCGGGCGCTGTGGGAACAGCCGTCGATCTCGTTCGAGGGTCAATGGCATCACATCGACAATGCCGGCATCCTGCCGCTGCCCCGCCAACGTCCGCTGCCGATCTGGATCGGTGGCCGGGCCGAGCCAGCGGTGCGCCGGGCCGCCCGCATCGCCGATGGTTTCTTCCCCAACGGCGGTCCCAGCGACGATGTCCGCAACCAGATGCGCGCCCTGAACGACGAACTGGACCGAGCCGGTCGAGATCGAGCGACGTTCGGCGTCGAGGCGCGGATCAGCGTTGCCAAGGGAACGCCGGACGACTGGCGACGCGACGCCGCGACCTGGAGAGAGATGGGCGTCAGCCACCTCTCGCTGGTGACCATGGGCGGCGGATTCACGACCATCGAGGAGCATCTCGATGCGCTGGTCCGGGGTCGAGATGCGATCGCGTCGGAACTCTGATCGTGGGCGCCCGCAACATCAACGACGAGCAACCAATCGACCGCAGCCCCAGCGGCCTTCCGTTGCGCCACCTCGTCACCGCCGACGTGGGGTCGTCGGAGCTGTACGTGGGCGAACAGTGGCTCCAGCCGGGCGACGAGGTGCTGCTGCACACGCATCAGGTGGAGGAAGTGCTGCTATTCACGGCAGGATTGGGCAAGGTCCGGCTTGGCGACGAATCCTTCGTGGTCCATGCCGGCGTCACGATTCACATTCCCGCCGGGGAGGTCCACGGCTTCCGCAACACCGGCCAGGATGAGTTGCGCCTCTACGTGCTATTTCCAGGAAACCAGTTCGCCGCCACCAAGATCATCAAGCCGTAAAAACATGAAATACTCGTCAGAAAAAGGCGGTCAACCTGAGCGAAGCGAAGGCAGCGAATGCGAGCCTCCGCGCGCAGCGTAGCGATAGCGCACGGCAGCAACGCTGCCGCAGCCGGCATCATAAGCGCCTTCGTCGGCCACTGATCGCGAACTCGGGCAGATACTTCGCTCCGCTCAGCACAGGCTGCGACCCGAGTCTACAAACAACACGCCCCCGACCCACATGTGCAGGTCGGGGGTGTGCCTTGAATCAACTCACTGCTGACCGCGACCTGTTACTCGCGGCGCATGCCCGAGACGAGCATCACGTAGTAGAGCAAGGTCAGCACCGAGGAGGCGAACCCGGCAATGTACGTCCAGGCTGCCGCATCGAGCACCTTGGCGACGCCCTGACTTTCCTGGCCTCCGCCGACGCCGGAATCAACCAGGCCGACCTGCACCAGCGCGGCCTTGGCACGCTTGGTGGCATCGAACTCCACCGGCAACGTCACCAGAGCGAACAGCGTGGAAAGACCGAACAGCGCAACACCACCCCAGGCAATGGACGGGTTAGCCATGAACAACCCGGCGATCAGGACGATGAAGCCGAAGTTGGAACCGATGTTGACCGCCGGAACCAGCGCGGTACGCGCCTTGAGCGGGCCGTACGCCTTGGCGTGCTGGATCGCGTGACCGGCCTCATGCGCGGCGATGCCGATGGCGGCGATTGACGGAACGCCGTAGACGCCCTGGGACAGCCGCAACACTCGGGATCGCGGATCATAGTGGTCGGACAACTCGCCCGGAATCTGCTCAATCTGGACGTCGTTCAATCCCTGACTGTCGAGCACCCGGCGGGCTGCCTGAGACCCGGTGACTCCAGAGGTGTTGCGAACCTGGGAGTACTTCTTGTAATTGCCCTTGACCTTGCTCTGTGCCCAGAGCATGAACGCCAGGCCCGGCAACATGAATACGAAATAAAGTGGATCGAAGATCATGGACGCTTCCTTCTGACAACGGCGCCTGCGGTTAAATGCCAACCGGTGGCATCGACGGCGAAGCACACGGCGAATGAGCTATGGTCTCATCTCGCGTCTTCATTTTACTACGGAAAGGGAAGCGTTGGTAGCGTCAAGCGTCATTTGTGAATGATTAGCGCAGACTAACTTTGTCGCGTCCTGATTGGACCTGGCTTTTCTCCCAACGGCAATCCCGCAGCGCACCACACGTGTCTGTCGCCGATGTAATCCCAATCGCGTTTTGCCTGCCACTTCACGGTATCCTTGCGAGATACCAGGTTCCGATCAGGGAACACGACCGGCACCGGATTGTGGGGCACAGGTGAGCAGGACCGAAAGCTCAACGCGACAGATCAGCGATCCGACATCCGTGCCGGATCAGGCGTTCGCCCAGATCGACCAGGAAATAGAGCGTCTGGTCGCGGAGCTGGCCGGCAACGCGCCGTTGCTCGACCGGATGGCACGCTATCACCTCGGGTTCGTCACCGCCAACGGTGATCCCATCCCCGAAGACGAGCGGTTTCGCCTTCGGGGCAAACGCGTCCGCCCCTTGATCGCCGCGCTGGCCTGCCAGGCCGCCGGAGGCACGCTCGACCATGCCGCCCCCCTGGCCGCATCCATCGAGTTGCTTCACAACTTCACCCTGATCCACGACGACATCCAGGATCGCAGCCCCAACCGCCGCCACCGCCCGACCGTCTGGAACATCTGGGGCGACGCCCAGGCGATCAACGCCGGCGACGCACTGTTCGCCGCCGCCCAGATCGGCATCCTCAACAGCGCGGCGCCGGGTATCGCCGCCGACCATCTGCTGGCAGTCTCCCGTGCGTTTAATCGGATGACCATCGACATCGTCCGTGGGCAGGTCCTTGATATCGAGTTCGAGGGCCGCGACGATGTCACTCCCGACGACTATCTACAGATGATCCAGGGCAAGACCTCCGCCATCGTCGAGTTCGCGGCCTGGGCGGGCGCGGTGCTGGGCGGATCGTCAGTGTCCGAGGCCAGGAGCTTCGCCGACTTCGGCATGGCGCTCGGAATCGGCTTCCAGATCCGGGATGATGCGCTCGGCGTTTGGGGCAGCTCGGAAGAAACGGGCAAGGACACCGCTGACGACATCCGCCGCCGCAAGCAATCGCTGCCGGTATTGATCCTTCGCGCGCTTGCCAGCGACGACGACCGCGCCTGCCTCGAGACTATTTTTCGGAAGGAACACATCGCCGAGGACGGTGTTGAGACAGTCCTTTGCTTGTTCGAGCACTATGGCGTGGCGCATGAGATCGAGGAACAGGTCCGTCGCTACCATGATGACGCCGAAGCCGCGCTCCGCCGGCTCGCGGCGACCAGCGAACGTGAGCCGCTCGACGCCCTCCACCGCCTGACGGATCGCCTCGCCCTGCGCTCGACCTGACGACCATCGGGCACACTCCAGGATTGGGTCGACAGGATGGTATCCTGTCTCCACGATGCGCGACACATCGCCGATGCAACGCGGGCAATGACGCCCCGGAGATGCTGACCATGCAGACCACCGCTCCTCGGCTCAATTCCACCATCCTCAACTATCTCAAACGCGATCTGCTGCTGCGCGAGGGGCACTTCGAGTTCCGCTCAGGGCGTCATAGCCCCGCGCTGCTGGATCGTGATCGCCTGCTGGCCGACGCCGACGCCGCCAGCCGAATGGGCTACGCGCTGGCCAAGGCGTTCTTCACCAACAAGATCGAAACCGTCGCCGCCCCGAGCATCTGGGGGGCGGGCCTGGCCCAGTGGATCGCCTATTTCCTCGATCCCCGCGCCAAGATCGTCTACGCCACTCCGATGAGGGACGGCACCCGACGGATCGCCGACAACCTGCACGAGCTCATCACCGACCAGCGCATCCTGCTGGTCGACAACCTGATCATCAGCGGCGAGACGGTTGCGAACTTCGCGGATGAGATCGAAGAGCTCGGTGGCGACATCATCGGCATCGGCACGCTGTGGGACCTGGCCGACGACCGCATCGGCGGATACGAGGTGTTCGGCCTGCTGGACGACATCTATCCCGCCAGCCTCGTTGAGGATTGCCCGCTATGCGCCCAGGGCCACCATGAGGTCGAACAGGTCCCGTACTAAACCGGCGGCGCCAACCAGCGGCGCGATCACCCGGATTTCGCCGCAACGTTCGTCGGACGAGCGTGTCAACGTCTTCCTGGACGATGCCTACGCGTTCAGCCTGAGCGTGCAGGCGCTCGCTGACGAGGGTGTTAGCGTCGGGCAGCATCTTGGTCCGAGCGACATCACCCGGCTCCAGCACGCGGACGAGCCTCAACGCGCGATCACGGCGGCGCTCCACCTGCTCAGCCATCGTGGCCGCTCCGAACATGAACTCCGCCAACGACTTCGCCAAAAAGGATTCACCGCCGACGCCATCGATGCCACCATCATTCGCATTGTCGAGTGGGGATATCTCAACGACGAGCAGTTTGCCTCGTCCTGGGTGGAGCAGCGTAGCGCCAATCGCCCCCGATCCCGGCGCGCCCTTCAGCATGAACTGCGCGAGAAGGGCGTTGACCGCGAGATCATCGCGTCCACCATCGACAACGCCGACATAGACGAGTTGCGGGACGCCCGTCAGCTCGCGGCGGACAAGTGGCGCAAGGATCGCGACCTGCCGCTCGACAAGCGGCGGCAGCGCGCCGCAGGGTTCCTCGCCCGCCGGGGCTACGGCTGGGACATCGCGCGGCAGGTCCTCGACGACCTCGCCAAAGCGGACGACGAGCCTGTAACCTGACCCGCCAGCAGCCCAATGTTGTGATACATTAAACGAGGCTGCGGGACCACGCACGTCACTCAACGCCATCCCGATATCCCCTCCCTTGTCGTCCGATAGCTTCCCCGGAATCGCCCCGCGATCACCGGTGTTAATCGCGTAGCGCGCGTGATCCTCCCGCTTTGTTGGCAGGGTCGAACAGGCATTGCTTGCACGGCAATTGCGTGCCTGATATCAGTTCGGCGCCGTGCGTCTCAGGAGGGAATTGTCGCAACATGGCTGACATTCGCTGGTATGGTCACAACTGTTTCCGCATTCGCGCAAAAGAGGGCGCGATCGTCACCGATCCGCTCGACCGCAAGACCGGATACGCGCTTGGCGCAAAGCTCGCCGCCGACCTCGTCACCGTTTCCCACGATCACCCCGGCCACGTCAATCTCAAGGCGGTCAAGGACGAATACGCCCTGATCGACAGCCCCGGTGAATACGAGATCCATGAGATCTTCGTCTATGGCTACCGGAGTTATCACGACGCCAACCGGGGCGCCGACCACGGCTACAACACCATCTACGTGATCGAGGTCGAGAACATGCGCATCGCCCACCTCGGCGATCTCGGCCACGACCTCACGCCTGAGCTCACCGACGCGATTGACAACATCGACGTGCTGCTAATCCCGGTCGGCGGCGGAGAGGGCATTATCTCCCCCGAGATCGCTGCGAAGATCGTCGGCCATATCGAGCCGGACATCGTCATCCCCATGCAGTTCGCCACCGACAAGGGCGACAAGGGGCTGGCGCCGATCGACACCTTTGCCCAGCATCTCGGCATGGACCTTCCCGAGGCGGTCGACAAGATCACCTTCAAGTCCAGCGATCTCGTCGACGCCATGACCTTTGTCCTGTTAAATCCCACCGCTGAATCCGCCTAACCCCATACCGATTGCCTGTGATAGCCTACAGGAGCAAGCCCGATGCCCAAATATATCTTCGTGACCGGTGGTGTAGTTTCGTCCGTGGGGAAGGGCATCACCACTGCCTCCCTCGGCCGGATGATCAAGGCCCGCGGGTCAAGCGTTTCGATCATGAAGCTCGATCCCTATCTCAACGTCGACCCAGGTACCATGTCGCCCTACCAGCACGGTGAGGTGTTCGTCACCGACGACGGCGCGGA
>JACCVC010000230.1 GCA_013698305.1 Chloroflexia bacterium | reverse complement strand
CGTGACACTCCCTCGCCACCAGTTTTGACGAGGGAGTGCAGTTTTCGAGACAACCTGACGGTCTACCCCAACGTGGAACACGCCAGGCAAATGGCGTATGCGCTCAACGACGCGGGCCGGGCCACTTCGGCAACCGCCTGATTGCCCTCGACGATCAGGATGGATCGGAGATTCGGGTGGACCGCGAACGCTGGCACTGCCTCACTGTTCGCGACTTCCTTGCCCTCGATGATCTGAATCGACCGGAGATTCGGATGCACCGCGAATGCCGGCGCGGCGACGTCATTTGCGACTTCCTTGCCCTCGATCATCAAGATGGATCGCAGGTTCTCGTTGGCAGCGATGGCTCTCCGCGCTTCAGCCGCCGGATCGATCTCGCCAGTTGCATGTTCGGTGAAGGTCCCGTTTCCGTGCTCGTGCGCAATGGCATAATACGGGTCCTCCTGCGCCACCTCTGACGCCGAAGCCACTACTGATTCCGGCTGCTCAGGCATCGGCGCATATGCGGCCGAGGGTTGGCTCGCGGCGCTTCCTGACCCACCAGCGTCGACGGTCGGTCGGAGCGCGTCCGCGCCCGCAGCCTGAACGGTCGCCAGGGAGAACGCAATGCCGACAATGCCTGCGCGAAGCCAGCTCGCGATCTCAGTCGAATGGTTGTTCATGTCGTTCCGCTCCATGTGTAGGTAATCAGCGTGCCAGCCGGTTCGATGCTCTGCGGACAGTGTCATTGCGTGACTCCTTTCCTCTCGCTTCGGGTCCTGATGCCCGGTATTGATCGCCACGCGACGATCATGGCGGTATCATGCGCCGCGAGCTCCGGCGGCGCATCGGAGGAACTACGGTATCGGTGTTTGCGCAAAGTACGTAAACAATTCGGTGGAATGATGTTTCAAGTCGGCTCTGGCCGGGCTGTAGCGGATGGCACACGCCGAACCCGGTGCCCAGACAGTGACCACGGGAGACTCCGGGAAGCTTTGCCGCCCGGCGTCTCCTCGCGCGTTTGGATGGCGATTCGCGCCTAGGCTTGCATTGCGCATGGTGGACAGGTCATGATGTTGCCCTGTGGTGACGGCGCCGCTACCCACTCCGGAACGGACGCGTTCCCGCGGTCGTCCACAATGACGTACGCGCCGCCTCCCGACGCGCTGTTGTTCGGCTGCTGAGCGACCGTATTTCCCAGATTGAAGTTCGGCCAAACCTGTGACCTTTGGTAGGCAGCCAGCTCAGCGGACTGGGAATCTGCCTGCTCGATGACGACGGGTCGGCCCTGCTCGTGCTCGAGCTCGTAGTACACCTCTGCCGAGGACGTCCCGCCACCTGGTCCACCAGCGTCGACCGTCGGGCGGAGCGAGTCCGCACCGGCAGCCTGGCTTGTCGCCAGCGAGAGGGCGATACCGATCAATGCGATTCTCGCCATATTCCCGATTCCGCTCGCGTGACTGCTCATCTCGCTCTGCTCCTTCTGCCGGTTATCGACGTGCCTGCCAGTGCGGATACCGCTCGTAGATGCCATGACGCCCCTCCTCTCTCTGCTCACCCCTGAACCAGCGCCTGGTTCCGACCGTCATCCGACGACCATGCGACCATCATGCGCCGGGCAGGCGAGCGGCACATCGTCCAAAGTACGGAATCGACAAAGCGCCAGGCAGCACGCCTGTTGCCTTAAGTACGTAGGGATGGCGTGTTGCCAGGAGGAATTCAGGCGAGCCCGTTGCGGATCGCAAACGCTACGGCTGCCGTTCGTGAGTCGAGCCCGAGTTTGCCCAGCACATTGCTGGCATGGCTGGTGGCAGTGCGGTTGCTGATGCAGAGCGCGGCGGAAATCTCCCTGTTGGTCAATCCATCCGCCATCAACCGCAGCACCTCGAGCTCGCGTGGTGAAAGTGTCACTGCCGCACCCGGCAGGTCCTGGTTCCGCGCGGCAACCGATGGCTCGAAGGCGAGCGCGTCTGCCACCGCCTGATCGAGCGCCATCGTCCGGCCCGCGTCATAGGCCACAAGAAACGCAGCCTCTCCGAGCGCCGACCGGACAGCCGACATCCGCTCGAGGTGTTCACGCTGTTGCGGTCCCTCGGTTCTGGCGATGCCGATCCGCGCTCGGGCCGCATCGGCGGCGCCAATCATCCTCGCCGCCGAAGTCACGTCTCGCGTGCGGATGGCGACGGTCGCATAGACATCCAGGCACCCGGCTAATCCAGATTCCGAACCCCACTCCTCAAAGGCTGCGATGCTCTGGCGCAATGCCCGCACGGCGTCGACGGGCTGTCCCAACATGCTCGCGAGTCTTCCTGACGCCATTGATGCCTGGGCAATCTCTTCGAGGTCACCGACCTCCCGTGCGACGGTGAGCGCATCATTGATGTGCCCGCGGGCAGTGGCGTAGTCCCCGCGGATACGGGCAATTTTCGCCAGTGAGAGGGACGTGTACGGCATGTCCCGCTTGTTGCCGAGCGCGGTGATAAGGATCATGCTCTCCCGAAAGAGCGACTCCGCCTGATCGTAGTCACCACGACCGAACGCCATATCGCCAATGTGACCAATGGCCTCGGAGATGAGGCTCGTGTTCTGCCCGTCGCGCGCGACCCGCAACGCCTGCTCCTGAAGCTCCAGGGCATCATCCATCCGTCCCTGGATCCACGCGATGATCCCGAGGCTGCCAAGACCCGCGCTCACACTTCGAACAACACTCTCCTCCCGGCCCAGGGCGATGCTCTCCTCAAACATGGCCGTCGCTCCGGCAAGATCGTCACTCGCCAGCAAGGCGATACCCATGCTGCCCAATGCCATGGACTCGTATCCACGTTCCCCATGATTGCGAAGAATGGACGCTGCCTCGCGACTTGCCACCAGCGACGCCTGGGTGTCGCCCACACCCAGGAGCACGGGAGCCATCGCGACAAGGGCCTTGCCTCTGGCCAGTACGGGTCCGGCCAGCCTGGAATGCGCCAGCATCGCCTCCTGGTACGGTCGGAACTCGCGATTGCCACCCCTGAGCATGCGGAAGCAGATGAGTCGCAATCCCAGGTCGGCGGCATCCTCGATCCGCTCCTGACCGAACAACCAGATGAAGACCGAGTGGATGTTGGGATGCTCCGCCTGGATGCGATTGAACCACCGCACCTGTTCACCGCCCTCCAACCCGATCTCCGCGTTTTCACCCAGGCGCAGGCACCAGGCGGCGTGAGCGTCACGAGCCTGATCCTCCTCGCCATGGACCGCCAGGCGTTCGAGCCCAAATTGTCGGATGGTTTCCAGCATCCAGAATCGCGGCTCGCCGCTTCCACTCGCCTCGTGTCGAATGAGGCTGTGATCCACCAGCGAGGCAAGCACATCCACGATTTCGCCATTGGTGGATCGCAGTCCTGGCTCTCGACCGATGGATTCCGCCGCATCCAGCGTGAATCCTCCGACGAACACGGAGAGGCGGCGAAACAGCCACTGCTCCGGTTCCGAGAGGAGATCGTGGCTCCATGCAATACAGCCCCGCATCGTCTGGTGGCGCGATGGCAGGTCGCGGTCGCCATCCGCAAGCAGGGCGAGTCGGTCGGGCAGACGACCAAGGATATCCTTCGGCGACAACACGTTGATTCGCGCCGCCGCCAATTCGATCGCCAGTGGAATGCCGTCCAGCTGGTGACAGATGTCCCCAATGGCGCCGGCATTCGATGCATCCAGCCCAAAATCGTGCCGAGCCGCGACAGCCCGGGTGACGAAAAGCCTGACCGCGGCACTGTCGGTCGAGACAGAGACCGATCCCTGCGCCGGCGCCGATAGCGGGGGGATCGAATACCTTCGCTCACCAGAGACGTTCAACGCCGCCCGGCTCGTGACCAGCACCGTGAGTCGCGGGCAGCCTGCCACCAGTCCAGCCAGCCAGGGCGCGGCAGCATCCACCACATGCTCGAAGTTGTCGAGCACCAGCAGCATATGCCTTTCCCGCAAGGCCGAGGCAAGCGCGTCGGCCACCGGGACATCGCCCATGGCGCGAGTTCCGACCACCTGGGCGACGGCGGGTAGCACATGTTCGGCATCTAGCACGGGGGCCAGCGGCACGAACCACACGCCATGGGCATAGTCGGACTCAAGGCGAAAGGCAACTTCCAGCGCGATGCGGGTCTTGCCAATGCCGCCGGGCCCGGTCAACGTCAGGAGCCGCACATTATCGGCATCCAGGATCTCGCAGATCCTTTCGAGCACCTCCTCACGGCCAACCAACTCCGTCAACGGGCGGCGGCCAGGCCCGCTTGACGAGCGCTGGCCAGGCAGGACAGGCGTGAGGGAAATCGGCTGCTTAGCGGATGGCGTCCTGACCATGTCCAGACTCGCTCACGTATCAGCGGGTTGTCGATAGCTACCAGCGTATTGGCTATCATGCCTGCTCAGCGCCAACACGTCGAAGCCGCCTTGGGAATCCCACCACCGGCTTCGCCTCCGACCGTGTACTCCCGGGCGAGAGCTTCTCGTTCACCTTCGAGGATCCAGGCATTTTCAGGTACGTCTGCCGCCATCACGGACTGGCAGGCATGACCGGAACGATCACCGTGACGTGATCGCTCCACCAGAGCCGATCCTTGCCAACAACTGCTACGACGCGATCGGCCGATCCCCCGCGTTGCGTTCGTTCCAGGCGCTCATCCCACCAGTCAGCTTGCGGACGTTCTCAAAGCCATTGGCCAGCATCAGCGACGCGGCGACAGTCGAGCGATACCCGGAGGCGCAGGTGAGCACGATGGGCCGGTCCCGATCCAACTCAGGCATCTCGCCCCGGGCGATCCTGCCGAGGACGTGGTGCATCGCGCCGTCGATGTGCCCGATCTCGAACTCGCCGTCGTTGCGCACATCGACCACCGTTGGCTCAGTTTCACTTCCTCGCGCCGCCGTCAGCGAGTCGGGACTCGTGACGGCGAGCGTCGCCAGGGGGCGCCCACTCTCCCGCCAGGCCTCGACGCCCACGTGATAGCCGGACACACGGTCGATCCCGATCCGGCGCGCCATCGTCAGCGCCTCACCTGCCTGCGCGGCGTCGTTGGCGACGAACACGACATCGTGGTCGTAGGGAGCGAGCCACCCCATCCAGGTCGAGAAGTTCTGTCCCACGCCGACGAAGATCGACCCCGGTATGTGGCCTTGCGAGAACTCCCCCGCCGACCGCACATCGACCATCATCGCCCCGCTGGCGAACTGGTCTTCCAGCTCAATGACCGTCGCTGCGTTCATGTCGCCAAGCGATGCCAACGGAACCGCGCCCGCGGTGTTCACGCGCTTCAATACCGGGTAGTAGGTCGGCGGTTGCGGCATTCCCGACATCACAGCCTGGGCAAACCCGGCCTCGGAGCCCTGCTTGAAGGCATAGTTCATCGCCTTTTCATTGGCGATGGTGGTATGCGGCGCGGAGCCGATATTCTTGCCACACGACGAACCGGCGGTATGGCCGGGATAGACAATCGTCTCGCCCGGCAGCGCCATGAAGACATCGGTGACCGTTGAGTACAGGTCCCGGACCAGGGCGTCGGTCTGGCCCGCGCCGAGCAGGTCGGGTCGCCCGACATCGCCGACAAACAGCGCGTCGCCGCTGAACAGCACCGGCCTGGCGCCGGGTTCGCTGGCGTCTGTCGCCTGCCAGGAGACATGCTCTGGGGTATGCCCCGGCGTGTGCAGCGCCGTCAGCCGCACCGACCCGACATCGAGCGACCAGCCGTCATCAACCGGCACATGCTCGAATGTCTGGTTGCCGAGCCAGCTGGTGTAGACCGGCGCCCCGGTCACCGCGGCAAGCTCCAGCACGCCGGAGACGAAGTCGGCGTGGACGTGCGTCTCCAGGATCGCGACGATCTTGAGGCCGCGCCGGTCCGCCCATTCGACGTACCCGCCAACGTCGCGACGCGGGTCGATCACCGCGATATTCCCGGCGCTCTCGTCTCCCATCGCGTAGGCAACCTGCGCCAGTTCTGGTGTCACGAATCGCTCGATGATCATATGTGTGCCTTTCCCGCGACGAATCGATCATCAACTACATGTGGACGGTGAATACAGGCATTCATGCATCGGTGTAGTGACTGATTCAGACTGAAAGTGACCCGTCACATTCTATCAAGAAGGCTTCGATGCTCCAAACCCATTGGTGCGCGTCAACTTTTGGTATTTCATACACCACCAAGCCGACACAATGGTCATTTCCGCACAAAGCCGGAAACAATGAGATCCCACTTCCTCTGCCCCGGTACCAAAAATTGACGCACACCGCCAACCCTTCCACACGTGACGAATTCTCTTGACCGAAAAGTGATCCGTTTCTCAACCGCCGGTGTAGAACCTGATAGTCACCCATCATCGGTTTCGACTGGTAGCAACGGTTTAGGTTCCATGCACAGGAGGTGAGGCCAACGGAAATGCGGGTGACGAACAGGAAGGCTTGATGCAATGTTGGCTGGCAATGGGCTGGTTGACTGGTGCGAAGCCAATCGACACGACATCGATCGCAGGCCGATTCCGCGACGGGACGGCGGCGATTCGTAAAGGGAATCTTTCATGAAGAAGCGACTTCTCTCAGTAGCGATGCTCACGGCAATGTTCGGTGCGTTCTTCGTGCCGGCCCAGCTGGTGAGTGCGGACCATGAGCCGATCTGCGACGGCCTGGTCCGCGCCGTGGAGAACGGCGACGAAATCTTTGTCTACGAAGGCACAGAGTATGAGATCCTCGAGAACGAGAACGGCGGATCCGGCAACCAGGCGATCCTCGGCACCGACGGGGACGATGATCTCAGTGGCGGCTCGGGCGACGACATCCTCTGCGGGCTCGGCGGCGATGACGTGCTCGACGGCGGCAGCGGCAACGACATCCTGATCGGCGATATCGGACGCGGCAACGGTGGCCCTCCTCCGGTAGGCGATCCGAATCAGCCAGCAGGCAACGACACCCTCAGTGGCGGTAGCGGCGGCGACGAGCTCTACGGCGACGGCGGTAATGACTTCCTCTCCGGTGGAAGCGGCAGCGACGAGCTGAGAGCCGGTGGCGGCGATGATGTTCTCGAAGGCGACTCCGGCAGTGACTTGATGATCGGCCAGGGCGGTTTCGATGTCTGCGACGGCGGTTCAGGCAGGACCACCTTCGACGATCCGGTCACGTGCGAAGACATCGACGACTAATCCTGAGCGAGTTCCATATCAGGTAACGATAAAGGTGGTCAGGAGATGCTTCCCGACCACCTTTATCATTGCGGTCTCACCCTCGAAATCAGCTCGCCATAGTCAGGCTGGTACCCGTCGTCTGTGCGCACGGTGATCGTCGGGTATCCCAGCGCCGTCAGGTCGTAGTCGCCAGTCTCGAGTCCCGCGATCAGGTCCGGCAAGGCATCGAGGTCAAAGTGCGCGGCGTGACGTCCGCCCTCCGCATGCCGGGCACGATACCGCTGTTCGATCACATCTCGCTCCGCCGCGCATTGCACGACGGTCAATTGTGAGATGCCCGCCAGACGCTCCAGTTCATCCGCCGCGAACAGGCGGGAGAGATTCGCCTCGATCATCACATCCCGCCCCTGGCTCAGCATCGCCAAGGCAAGATCGTACAGAACCCGGTAGCTCGCTGCGCCGATCCGCTTCGACGCCTCCCGGTCCGTTGCCTCGATCGCGTCGGCCAGCGCCTCCTTGATCACGTCCTTTTCCAGCAACGGCAACCCCAGGGCGGCAGCCAGCCGCCTCGCCAGCGTCGTCTTTCCAGAGGCCGGCGCGCCGCAGACGACGATGAGGGTTGGCCTCATCGACTGGAACCGTGATCGACCACGACCGCCCGAACCGCGCCAACCATCACCTCTACCGCCTCACTGTCGTCGAGTCCCTGCCGCCGCGCTAGCGAATGCCAGGTTCCGAAATCGATCGCATGGCCCAGCGCGGCCAGCAGTCGTCGGCGCTTCATGCCCCTCACACCCCATCCGACAGCAAGGACGGACTGCATCAGACTCCAGTGCTCGAACATGGGAGCGAGCACCTCGGCCAGTATCGGCTCACGCGGAAGGTCACGGACCGAATTGGCCACCATCGGCTCATTGTCGCGACACCAGGCATAAATGTCCGTTAACGCCACGCGCAATCGCTCCACTGGATCGCTAATACGGGACCACGGCTTCGTGTCTGGCGGCGGATTTGCGGCCTGGTAGTGCGCCGTGCATGCGAATAGCAGGTCGCGGTCTTCTGGAAAATGCGTGTAAACGGTGAGTCGTTGCACACCAGCCCGCTCCGCGATGGCGCTGACCGTCGTTTGCGCCGGCCCGACCGCTTCATGCAGCTCCAGGGCTGCCTCGACGATGCGGCGGCGGGTCTCCTCCCGCTGTTGCGCTCGGCGGGTCTGTTGGTAGGGTCGAGCCATGTAGTGACTTTCACGATTTCACTGAACATTTGTGTTCATTGGGTCTTGACAGCAAGTAATGTCTTACCCTAGTATACGATTCTATTCATTGAACGGTATCGTTCTGTGAATATGCGGGCGCTTGGATTGCGGTTCTTGATCGAATCCGTGGAACTCGCCCTGGGACCATACCGGTATCGCGTGTTCATCCAATATCCCTGCAAAGGAGCGCCTCAATGTCAATCACCTCGCACAACAAGATTGAGCCGGGAGCCGGCCGATCAATCAACATCGCCGGCCTCGGCGTTGCCCTCAAACTCTCCGCACGGGACACCAACGGCTCCTTCTCCCTCGTCGAACATACCCTCTCGCCGGGGATGCTCGGTGCACCTCCGCATACGCATGCCAACGAAGACGAGTTTTCGTATGTGCTGGAAGGCGAGCTCGGCATGAAGATCGGCGATCATGAGTTCCAGGCGGGGGTTGGCAGCTATATCTTGAAGCCCCGTGGTCTGCCGCATACGTTTTGGAACGCGGGAACGCAGCC
>JACCVC010000228.1 GCA_013698305.1 Chloroflexia bacterium | reverse complement strand
AACGATCCAACCTGGTCAAGCTCGGCGACACCGACCTGACGGTAGGCGACCCGTCGGAGGATATCCGTGGGCGCAAGGTGATCGACACATCCGGCGATGAGATCGGCGAGGTCGACGCGCTGATGCTTGATGAGGATGAGGCCAAGGTTCGGTTCATGCACGTCGCGGCGGGTGGTTTTCTCGGCATTGGCGAGAAAACCTTTCTGATCCCGATCGACGCTATCACCAGGATCGACGAGGACCATGTCCACGTCGACCAGGCGCGAGACCATGTCATCCAGGGTCCGGAGTACGACCCGGCGCTGGTCGAGGACCAGGGCTTCTGGGAGCGGAGCTACGGCCACTACGGCATGACGCCATTCTGGGGCACGGGCTACGCCTACCCTGCCTATCCGTACTACGCCGCAGGCGCGGCCACGCCTGGCACGCTGGATCCGGTCGATGGTGACGGAACGCGGAGCTAAGGCTATTCAGCCGAGCCGGCAAACGGCTCATCAGGACGAACGAACCCCTTCCGGCGACCACATGTCGCCGGAAGGGGTTTGCTGTGTGGACGGGCGGACCCGTCTGTGGGCTTCGCGGCTCCGAAAGCAGGTGGGCCATGGTCATTGACGAACCTCGCCCACTGTCGGGGCGAGGCTACAGATGCCGGTCTTTACGACGCTGGTTGACATTCCTCCGGGTGCTGGGCGCACCAGGGGGAGTCTCCGGGCAGACGGGTGCGCAATCGCGCGATCATCCAGTAGCCCGCCGCCAGCAGATGCCGCAACACCGGCAGCGTCGCGATGCGAACCGGCCAGGGCGAACCGGTGAGCGTTGTCAGGATGCGGGCGAACGCCTGCGCGCCGATGGCATCCTCCTGTCCATCGGCGGCCGCGACCACCGCGTTGGCACAGAGGCGGCCTCGGGTCGCATCGTTGGTGATCCGCTGGCACGGTACCCAGGCGATCCGCGATTCGCGATCCCGAGCGCGAATCAGCCGCATGGTCCGGGTGCAGAAACCGCACCCTCCGTCGAAAATGACCGTAAGCTGCGGCGATGATGGCGAAGATGTCTTCTCGGATGCCATCTTTGATGTCATGACAGGAGCGTCCCCACGCGTGAGTGACCGGATCCAGAAAGCAACGCCACTTTCGTTCGATGCGCTTGCCAGCATTTTCGACGATCAGCGGTCGCTACCGACCGAAGCGCAATCGGCGTTGTACCACGTCTTCGCGGATGCTGCATCCGACGGCCCGCTACGGATCGTCGAGCCCGGCGCTGGCACGGGCAGGATCGCGATCCTCGCCCTTGCCGCGGGACATCATGTCAGCGCGATCGATGTGTCCCGACCGATGCTGGACGCGTTCTCCGCCCGGCTTGAATCATTGCCGAACCTTGCCTCTCGCGCCACGCTGCTGGTCAGGGACGCTACCGCGCTCCCGCTCGACGACGACAACTTCGACATCGGCATCCTGGCACAGGTGCTTTACCTGATACCGGATTGGGCGCGGGCGCTCGACGAACTGTTCCGGGTGGTGCGTCCCGGCGGCGAGGTGATGCTGGCGCAGGAGCGCAGCACGATGTCACCGGCGTTGCGGGAGCGGGACGCGGCCTGGCGGATGGCTGTTGAATCGGTGGGCTACCGGCACATGCCCCAGCAACCTGACGATGCCGAGGCGGTAGCGGCGCTGGAACAGCGATCCAAACGAACGGCGGAGCAGGTCGTCGCGACGTGGTCGTTCGGTCAGACGTGCGCGGACGCCGACGCTGGCCCGCAACGATTGCGTCCGCTGTATGAAACGCTCGATGACGAGAAATGGAAGGTGGCGGTGGAGCGATTCGGGCAGTGGCAACGGGCGCATCCGGTCGATGCAGAGACATGGCTGGGGGGATCGGTCGAGCTGATGCTGGTGCGAGGAACGGTGCCGGAGGGTCAGCGCTGATCGGCGGGCCAGGCGCCGCAGGTCGGGCAGTGTTTGTGGCCGATGTCGACTCCGCCGCCACAGCTGGCGCAGGCATATTGCCCCGCGACCGGGGACGGAACCGTCCCACCAGCTTGCTCGAACCGCAGATACAATCCCCGGTGGGCATCATTGAAGAACTGGATGCCGGTGCGGTTGAGGCGCTCGCGATCATCGGGGGTGACCGCGACCGCGAGCGGTGCTTCGAGCGCGCACATGCCGGAGCCGAATTGCAGGTCGGTTTTCGGTCGCCAGGCGATGTCGTCCGGCAGGTGCATTTCGGCCAGCTGGCGCACCGGCATCTTGCCCCACAGGCGGGTTGTTGCCCGCCGCGGATCGGGATCGAACTGATCCATGAAGCTGGGCATGGCTGGGCGTTTCCTGATTGGAATCTCCATCAGGACGTCATTCCGATGGAGTGACCGGGCCACATCAAGCACCGCTGGTTGCAACCAGGGGTAAACCGGTGTGACGCCGATGATACCAGCGATGTCGGTGAACGGTGGCCGAACCGTCGGAATGCGGCGAGCGAGGTAGGCCGGCCAATCCTGCTCACCACGCTGGTATTGATAGCCGCCGAACAGCGAATCGGCGTCGTCGCCGGTCCAGATCCGATCCGCGCCGATGCCGGCGGCGTGTATCGCGCTGACATACAGGGGAATGCTATTGAGATTACCGAGATCGAATGATCGCAGCGCCAGGCACAACTCGATCAGCGCGTCGAGCGCATCGGCTTGCGAGAGGCGGATCGGTTGCCAGTCGAGACCTAGCCAATCAGCGACTTTATGCGCCGCGGCGAGGTCGCCGTTGCAGGGAACGGGGATGTCGGGTCCATGGATCGGGCACCCTTCGCCCGGGCTTGTGTCCAGACCAACGGTGATCGCCACCTTGGGAAGAACGCTGGTTTCGAGGGCGATGGCCAGCAACGTCGATGAGTCTACCCCGCCAGAGAGCAACAGGACGTTGGCGGGGCGATTCGAGATCGCGGACGAAAGTGCGTACAGAAGGCGAAATGAGGGGTATGTCACCGTCATCATGACGACCAGCCTACCGGGTCTGGCAGAGGTGTGCCATGCTCATGCACCGGTACGACGGTTAACATGTGGTGGCCGACCCTGTTGTATGGACTGGAACATCAATTGTGACGACACCGTTTTCCTTCACTCATCTCCGCTGGTGACATGGCAGACACAGGGTCTGCCGCTAGGTGTAGCGGACCCGTGTGTAGTCGTTCAGGCGCGTTGGCAACCGTTGCAAGCCACAGGAGAAGAGGCACAGCAATGAAGATCGGATTGGTGATCCCGCTCGCGCAGGACGAGCATGGGCAGGCGTTGACATGGGACGAGATCGCGACGCGGGCACAACAGGCGGAGTCGTCTGGCTACGACTCGGTGTGGCTCTATGACCATCTGTTTCACCGGTTCGATGGGCACCGGACGGTCGGGTTTCACGAGTGCTGGACCATATTGTCTGCTCTGGCGGCGGTGACGGAACGGGTTGAGCTCGGGACGACGGTGTTGTGTGTGGGGTTCCGGAACCCCGCGCTGCTGGCGAAGATGGCTACGACACTGGACAGTATCGCCAATGGTCGCCTGATCCTCGGCATCGGCGCGGGCTGGCATGAGCCGGAGTTCGATGGCTTCGGGTTGCCGTTCGACCATCGGGTGAGCCGGTTCGAGGAGGCGCTGCAGGTCATCCGGCCGTTACTACGAGAAGGGTCGGTGTCGTTCGATGGTCGATATCATCACGCGGACAACTGCGAGATCCTGCCTGGCAGCGTCAGGCCCGAAGGCCCGCCGATCCTGGTCGGCGCGTTCGGTCCGCGGATGATGCGGTTGACGGCGCGGTACGCGGACCAGTGGACGA
>JACCVC010000197.1 GCA_013698305.1 Chloroflexia bacterium | reverse complement strand
CCTCCGGAAAGGGTGCGCGCCGTCACATCGGGACCCGGAGCGCGGACATCGAACTCCTGCATGATGCTGGTCGTGATCTGTCGGGTTGCGGCCCGGTTGATGCGCCCGCCGGAGGTGAACGGCTCGTCCCAGGCGTTGCCCAGCAGCACGTTCTCCCACAACGGGAAGTCGAGGACCAACCCGCGATTGTGCCGATCCTCCGGAATATAGGACAGCCCGTGATGGCGAAACGTGTTGGGATTCGCGCCGGTCACGTCCTTGCCGCGCAGTGTCACCGTGCCTCCGTCGGGATTGCGGATGCCCGACAGGACTTCTACCAGCCACGACTGCCCGTTGCCTTCGACACCGCAGACCCCGAGAATCTCTCCGCGGTGGAGTTCGATATGGTCGATGTCGAGGTGCTTGTGGCCATGGTCGCCATTCACGACGAGATTTTCGCCAGTCAGCATAGTTTCGCCTGGCGAGCCAGCCGTCTTGTCGACCTTGAAGTTGACCTCCCGCCCGACCATGAGCTCGGCCAGCTCGGCGGAGGTTGTCTCGGCGGTGTTACGGGTGCCGACGGTCGTGCCCCGGCGAATCACGGTGACTCGATCGCTGATTGCGGCGATCTCGCGAAGCTTGTGGGTGATGAAGATGATCGTGCCGCCGTCTTCCTTGAGGCGCCTGAGAACACCGTAGAGATCCTCGACCTCCTGTGGCGTGAGCAGCGCGGTCGGCTCGTCGAGGATCAACACTCGGCTGCCCTGGTAGAGCGCCCGCAGGATTTCGACCCGCTGCTGCGTGCCAACAGGAAGATCACCCAGCTTTGCTTCCGGGTCGACGTCGAGCTTGTACTGGTGGGCGAGCTCGCGGACCCGGCGGGAGGCGTCTTCGCGGTCGAGAACGACGGCATCGCCCTCGGACCCGAGAATGACGTTTTCGGTGACGGTGAAGCGAGGGATGAGCATGAAATGCTGATGCACCATGCCGAGTCCGGCGTCGACCGCTTCTCGCGGTCCCCTGAACGTCGTCTGGCGACCGTTGACGTAGATCGTGCCCCGGTCGGCGGCGTGGATGCCGAACAGAATGTTCATCAGGGTGGACTTGCCCGCGCCGTTTTCACCGAGCAGCGCGTGGATCTCGCCTAGCCGGACATCGAGCGTGATGCCGTCATTGGCGACGACGCCGCCCGGAAACCGCTTGACGATGTCATGCATTTGCACGGCGAAGGGGATGTTGCCGCTTGCCGGGACAGGTATGCTCATGGGCTGCATGGGGATGGGCGCCCCGACGTTGTCAGCGACATGGTCGACGACACTGTCAGGGCGCCCGGAGAGGTTGCCGCAAAGGCGATCTCTAGCTTGCTGGTGTCGCCTCTGGCGTTGCCAGCCCGTCGAGCGCCAATGGCTCAAAGGCAAGCAGCGTATCGTCATCGACCGGCGGGACGACGGCGCCGTCAACAATCGCAGCCTTGTAAGCGTCAACCGTGGCGATGATGTCCTCGCCGACGGAATCATGGAACGCTTCGAGGTCGATACCATCCTCGGCGATGCCGAGATCCTGCAGCCCGCCCGCGAAGGAGCCGTCAACGACCTGGCCAACGACTCGGACCACAGCCTCGTCGATCTTTTTGGTGGCGGCGCAGAGCTGGTTGTCAGCGCCAAGCTGGCTCTGGTCGGCATCGGCGGCGATGACCCAGTAGCCCTCGCCAAGCTCAACGGCGGCGTCGAAGGAGCCGACGCCGGTGCGACCGGCGATCGGGAAGACGATGTTCGCGCCCTGATTGTATTGAGCGAGAGTGAGCTCCCTGCCGAGTCCGGGATCCTCGAAGTCGTCGGCGTAGCTGATCAGCACCTCGACATCCGGCGCAACACTCATCACACCGGCGACGAATCCGACTTCATAGCGGATCACTGGAGGGATGCGGATGCCGCCGACCACGCCGACGATCCGTTCCGGACCAGCGAGGAGGCCGGCGACGATACCAGCCAGAAACCCTCCCTGCTGTTCCTTGAAAAGCACGGATGCCACGTTATCCGCTTCGACCACTGCGTCAATGAGCATGAAGCTCGAATCAGGGAATTGTTCGGCAATTTCCGTGACTGCGTCGGTCAGCAAGAACCCGATGGCAATGCTAAGGTCGCTTTCCTCGGCGGCGCGAGTCAGATTCGGGATGTAGTCCGCGGCGGTCGTGCTTTCGAGCACGCGCCAGGTGACGCCGAACTCCTCGGCGGCCTGCTCGCCACCCGCGTTGGCGAGGTCATTGAAGTTCTGATCGCCCAGGCCAGCGGTATCGGTGATGCCTGTGATCAGCAGGTCGTCCTGGGCAGCCACCGGAGCGAGCTTCGCTATCGGCGCGAGGGCGACAGCGGCGGCTGATGTAAACACGAGTCGACGGCGGTTGATCGAAAGAGAAACGAGCGGTCCCGAGGTCATGCCTCTACTCCTTTTGGTGATTGCGCCACGCGCACTAACGGCCCGGATACCTGTGCCGGTTATCCAAATTGCCGCATTTGCCTTTCATACCACGCTGATATTGCGTTCATAGTAGCACGCAGCGTGACGCGGATCAGGTAGCGTCGGGTCTTGTGCCCGACGAGTCTCACAAACCGGATCATGGCTGGCAGCTACATCGTCAAACAAGAAACCCGACGCTACCGATGGACCCGCAAATGCCAGAGCTGAAACGTAATTTGGATGCTCGGTTGTTGGGCACAAGACCCGACGCTACAACGGTCGACGCACGCCAGTAACCGGAACGCACGTGGACTTTAAGTGGCCGGCACGATGCCCGACGCTACATGCCTTACGACCTCTCCCGGAGCGCCCTTAGACCCATCCACGTCGCGCCGACCATCGCGGCCATCGAGGCGGCGGCAACCGCCGTTGGCTTCGGCTCGGGACCGGGCAGTACCACCTTGCCGTCTCCGTAGCTCTGGAACAGCTGGCCCCATTTGGTGCCAAGCGCCTGCTTGACCCGCTTGCGCCCGACCACCGGGTACCAGTAGACGTTGTGGTAGAAATTTGACGCGAAAAAGCTCCACGGCACGATGGGCGATTGCAGCAGCTGCTTCTCGAACCGTTTGAGCGGTCCGTGGTAGATCAGGTGCTGACCCTTGCTGGCGAAGGTGTCCTCCTTGACGAACTTCCAGTCCTCGGCGGAGATGTCGTAGCCGACGATCTCGATGTCCTTCGGGTCGCCGATGCCAAGACCCTTCTCGTGCGCGAGGCGGATGAAGGGCAGCTCCATCGGATCGAAGCCCTGCACCTTGGCGCTGATCGCGTCGATGGCGACCTGGTCGGCGCTGGCCAGCAACATGTCCTTCTCGTGCGGTCGCATCGCCCGGGGTCCCGCGCCATCGCCGGCAAATGTGCCGTCCATGACGGCGAACAAGCCGCTGTGGATGTCCTGCTGGATTTGCAAGAGGTCGACCAGCGTCTCGTCGATGACCGGGTGGGTCCAGTGCCGCTTGTTGTTGAGCAGCCCTCCGAAGGCGTTCTTCATCGCGCCGGTGATGGTCGTGAAGACGTGCGTCTTGACGGTCGGGAGCTGAATGATGTTTTTGTCGAAGAAGAGCTTCGGCACCTCGACGCCTTCGGGGAAGATCTTGTCGAGCACCAGGAACGGCTCCTTCGGGGTGTATGGCACCCATGGGTATTCCGGCTCGGACAGGTGCGCGTTCTCGATCTCGTACTTGTCGGTGACGTACTTGTGCTTGTTGTTGCGCTCGCCGACGAACGAATCGACCACGACGGTTCCGTTGTGCGCGCCAACAAGGTTCTGGTAGCCGTCTTGCTGGAGCGCACGGATCACGCCTTCAAGCTGCCACGGCGTGGTTGAGCAGGCGGGATACCACGTTTGCCAGGAGATATTGATCTTCAGCACGGTATCCTTGTCGGCGGGCAGCGCGTCCTGGTATCCGGCGAGGCGAATCACCTCACCGACATCTTCCAGCACCGAATCTGGTTTGGTTTTGAGGATGGCGACCTTGCCTTTGCCGGGGAAGTCCTTGGAAATCATGGTGTTGAAAGCTCCTCGTCGATGCTGTGTTAACAGGCGCCGTGCGCATCGCATTGAATTGATGGATACAGCCTTGCGTGGGCAAAGTCCAAGTGTAGATCAACTCTTCCAACCCATTGCGGACCTCTGACTTTAATGCATATTGCGTCAGGTTTTAGATCATGAGCGACGAATCCCGAACGACGTTGGCCGGCTTGATTGGGCGGCAACACCAACCGCAGCCCGAACGGTCGGCAGTATCTTCGGCTCGCGATCAGGTGTCGCGAGCTCACGCAGTTTGGCTGGTACTGGCGACGCATCTGCGGGGACTGGAGCGGGCGGGGGTCGTCGATGAGCGCTCGGCGGCGCGAATCGCCAGCGCGGTCGATTCCCTCGGCGATGACGACGTCTCGTCAACAAGTTCCGTTCGGTCGATGCAGCGAGCGTTCGAGGACCGGGTCGACTCCGCGTTGCCGGATGAGCTACGGGGCGCAGCGAAGTTGGGACTCGCTCAGGAGGAATGGGCGGGGACCGTGCTGCGAGTTATGGCGAGTTCAGACTCACTTGCCGCTGCGAAGCGTGCCGGCGAGGCGCGGCAGGCGATGCTGGCAATGACCGAGTTGCACGCGGTGACGCTGATGCAGGGGTTTCACACCGGACGTCCCGTGCAACCGGTGACGTTCGGGCACCTGCTCGGTGGCGCCATCGCGCCGCTGGGCACGGGGCTTACACGATTGCTCGACGCGATCGATCGTCTCAATCGCTCACCGCTGGGGGCGGGTTCCATGTCGGGCGAGGTTGTCGGGGCGGAACGAGCCGAGACCGCAAGGTGGTTGGGTTTCCGCGAGCCGATTCCCAACACCTACGACGCGGTCGCCAACATCGAGGACTTTGTCGCCGTTGCAGAGTCGCTGGCCTCGGTCGGCGCGCCAGTCGCCCGGCTGCTGGACGAGCTTGCAGTGATGGTCCGCACCGATCCGTCGTCGCTGGTGTTCGACGACGCCTGGATGCGAGAAGGAGATCGTCACCTGCCAGGTTTCACGGCGGTTGAGCGCCTCGTGTCGCTGGCGCAGGAGCTTCGGGCCGGTACCTATTCAGCGACGGCGCTGGTCGGTCGATTGCGGCAACTGCCGTATGGTCCGCTCGGCGTGGCGGTCGACTGGATCGCAGATGACCTGACGGGGCTAGCAAGCCAGACGGCTGAGCAGTTCGACGCCGTGGACGAGTTGTTCCGCACGGCGTTGACGGTGAATCGCGCCTATCTCGCCAACCGGGCAGGGCGGGATTTCACGACCTCCAGCGACCTGGCGGCGTTCCTGATGTCGGAGGAGCAGTTGACCCCGTCAGTGGCTCGGGATGTCGCCGGGCTGACGTTGCGGCGACTGCGGGAGGAGAACCTGGAGATCAGCGCCATCACCCCGGAGCACGTCGACTTGTCGGCGCTGATGGTGATCGGGCGCGAGCTAAAGGTCGAGCCGGAGACGCTCGGTCGCTGGCTGGCGCCGAGGCGGTTTCTTGAGCGACGGCTGGTGGAGGGATCACCGGCGCCGTCAATGACCCGCGAGTGGATCGAAGGCGAGCGGGCGGCGAACCAACAGGTCATGGACCGGATCGCGTCCCGGCGGTTGCAGGTTAGAGATGCCGAGGCTAGCGTGCGGGCATGGGTCGCGGACGCTGCCAGGGAAGGTGAAGATACGTAGCCTCGCACCTTGTGTGCGAGGACGAATGCTCTCCACGACGCTGGTCATTCCCAGGACGCCGCACACAAGGTGCGGGGCTACATAGGGTCGTCGTCCGCGTCCATCTCGATGATCGCGCTGTCGCCTTCGTCGCTCTCTTCGTCGTCTTCTTCGTCTTCCTCGATGATCGGCGTGAATCCCAGGGCGAGCGACTGCTGGACGATGCCGCGTCGGAGCCTTCGGATCGACTCGGTCAGCGTTTCACGAAGCGGATGCTCCGGCGCGACGTTGCCAAGCATGTCCCGCACCTGCCGAAGGAGGTCGATGGTCTTGTTGAAGGTGATGACGAGGTCGCCTTCGGAAATCTCCAGCGACTCTCCGACCTCCGCCATCGTCGCGCCCCGGCACCACGCCAGCGCAGCGCCGTAGAAGGCGGCGTTGTGACCCTCGGAGATGTAGAGCCGGTGATCTCGCTCTTCGCCGATCACGTCCCGTTCCAGGTCCTCGAGCTTTTGCCGGAGCTGGATCAACCTGTTCGGCAGGGTGAAGTGGTTGGGATAGCGGTATTCCCGGTCGAAGCTGAACCACGAGAACACCTCGGCGATCTCATCCGGTGACAGGTCGTCGAATAATCCGCGGTCGATCATCTCGCAGAGGATCAGGCCGTCGTTGTCGAAGATGTCGGCAAGCATGTCGGCCTTTTCGGTCGGGTAGCCGGCGCGAAGATAGCTGAACCGGTGCAGGACATCGCGGATACCGCGAATGATGTTGCGAATCCTCAGCTCTTCCGCCATCGAGTGGCGCTCCAGCCCTTCGATCAGGAGCCCGCGTTCCTTGTCCAGCTTGTCGCGGCGCTCCTGGTAGCGCCGGTGTTCCTTGCGCCGATCGCAGTCGTGGCATGGGTGAGCTT
>JACCVC010000192.1 GCA_013698305.1 Chloroflexia bacterium | reverse complement strand
ACATCTCGATTCCTGTTCCCGACGGTCGATTCTCGGTGGGTGACGAGGTCGTTGTCGACACCGACGCGCTCAACCTCCGCGACTCGCCGCGGAGAGCTGGGCGTGTCGTCGCCGTCCTGTGGACTGGCTCGAACGCGACGATCCTGGACGGTCCAGTGTTCGCGGACAGAAGCGCCTGGTACCAGGTGTCGGCGTCCGGCCTGACCGGGTGGGTGGTCGAGGCTTTCTTGTCGCTGAACGATGCGGTCACAACACCAGTGAGTAGATTAGAGCCCGGAACCGTAATCGAAGTCACCACCGACGCGGTGAACCTGCGAAGGTCAGCGGCGTTGTCTGGACAGGTGATCACGGTGTTGTACATCGGAGAGACCGGCACGGTCACGGGCGGCGCAATTCAGCAGGATGGCTACACCTGGGTTCAGGCCAGCTTCGGAAGCAACACCGGCTGGATCGCTACGTCATTCATTGGCCGCACGTCCGGCGCTCCAGGATACAACGGTGCGGTTCGCGTGGGATCGGATGTGCTGGTGACATCTGACGATCTCAACATCCGCTCTGCCGCGTCGCTTTCGGGGCGTGTCCTCTGGCGGGCCTCCCACGGTGACGTGCTGTCGGTGACCGATGGACCGGTCCAGGCTGATGGGTACACCTGGTTCTATGTTGAAGGAACCCTCTTGTCCGGCTGGACCGTTGATACCTGGCTCGAGCCAGCCACCAGTTCGTCACTGCTGATCGGCGCCCTTATCAGGATTCTTGCGAACGAATTGAGCATGCGTGCTGGCCCTTCCGCGGATGATCTCGTCGTCCGGCTGTTGCCCATCGGCGCGATCATGGAGGTGCTGGACGGACCGGTCGCAAGTGGCGGCTATGACTGGTACAAGATCAGCAGTTCTCGCCTCGGTACCGGCTGGACTACCGCAACCTGGCTGGCGCTCGCCTGATCGTTGCAACCAGACGCCGAAAGAGCGTACAATCCCATGGTTCGAGACCCGCCTTTCTGGGCACATTTGTGTGTCACGAGGCGGTTAACTGCGCGAGTCAGCGCACCCTGTCACAGAATACAATTCGGGAAGGTTGATTGATCATGAAGATCGTGCTACGTCAGGACGTGCCCAAACTCGGAGAATCCGGCACGATTCAGAGCGTCGCAAGCGGATATGCCCGCAACTATTTGATCCCCAAGGGAATGGCCGTTGTCGCCACCGATGGAGAGATCAAGGTCGCCGAGCACAACATGAAGGTCCGTGAGCGCAAGGTAACGCGGCAGGAAGAGCAACTCCAGTCGATCGCCGACAAGATCGCCGGCACGCGGCTCGAGTTTGTCGCCCGCGCTGGAGAGCAAGGTCGCCTCTTCGGTTCTGTCACCAGCGCCGAGATTGCCGCACAGCTTGCCGAGAAGACGGGCGAGGAGATCGACCGGCGCAAGATCCAGCTGACCGATCCGATCCGGACCATCGGTGAACACGAGGTCGAGATTCATTTGGTGGGTCGGCTGCGCCCGGTCATTATTGTCGCCGTCGAAGCCGAAAAGACCGAGGAAGACGAGTCCGAGGAGGCTGAGGCAGAAACGAGCGAAGAGACTGCCACGGAACCTGAAGCCGAAGGCAGGGACACGACGACCAGCCCCGGCGAAGAGTAGCCGCGGTCCGATTTGCTCCGAGCGACGGACCCGGATCAAGGTTTCACAGGAGACATCGGACGATCGTCCCGGCTTCCAGAAAGTACCAGCGATATGGATACCGGGTTCGACCGCCTCCCACCACACAACATCGAAGCTGAGCAATCAGTCCTCGGCAGCTTGCTGATCGACCGCGACGCGATCATTCGCGTCGCGTCCTATCTCAAGGCCGACGACTTTTACGTCTCGGCGAATGCCACGGTGTACCGGGCGATCCAGGACCTCTACAATCGGCGCGAGCCCACCGACTTCGTCACCCTCTCCGATGAGCTCGAGCGCCGGGGCACGCTCGAGGACATTGGCGGCGTCGGCTACCTGTCGTCGCTCTTGAGCGCCGTGCCGACCGCCGTTCACGTCGAATACTACGGACGCATCGTCGAGCGCACCGCGACGCTGCGAAGGCTGATCGACGCCGGCACATCCATCGTCGGCATCGGCTATCAGGACAACGTCGACACCGAGGACGCGCTGGACTCAGCCGAGCAGGTATTGTTCCAGGTCTCGCAACACCGCACCACCAAAGACTTCCAGTCCATCCACGATGTCATCGATCGCTTTTTCGACCAGCTTGAGTACCTGCAAAACAATCGCGACGAGCTCGTCGGCGTTCCCAGTGGGTTCACCGATCTCGATCGGCTCACTGGTGGACTTCAGCGCTCGGACCTCGTCATCGTCGCCGCCCGCCCGAGCATGGGCAAGACTGCCTTCGCGTTGGGTGTCGCCTATGGCGCTGCCGTTCAGCACGGTCGGACCGTCGGCATCTTCAGCCTGGAGATGTCGGCGGAGCAGTTGGTTCAGCGCCTGCTTTCGACGGAATCAGGCATCGATTCGCACAAGATCCGGCTCGGCAATATCGATGACCGCGAGTGGGAAGAGATCTCGCGCGCCTTCGGCCGGCTGTCTGAGGCGAAAATCTTCATCGACGATAGCGCCAGCGCGGGGATCATGGACATCCGCTCCAAGGCGCGACGGTTGCAGGCCGAGCAGGGACTCGATCTGGTCATCGTCGACTACCTGCAACTGATGAGCGGTCGTCGCAGCGAGAACCGCGTTCAGGAGATCTCTGAGATTTCCCGGGGCCTCAAGGGATTGGCGCGAGAGCTCAATGTCCCGGTCGTCGCGCTGTCGCAGCTCTCGCGAGCCGTCGAATCCCGATCCGATCATCGCCCGTTGCTTTCCGACTTGCGCGACTCTGGCGCGATCGAGCAGGATGCAGACATCGTAATGTTCATCTATCGCGAGGAAAAGTATGATGAGCATTCTGACCGGAAGGGCATCGCGGAGTTGATTGTGGCGAAGCACCGAAACGGCCCCGTCGACACTGTGAATCTCAGATTTTTCGAGGCAACCGCCCGCTTTGCCGACCTCGAGCTCTACCGCGCAGAATACGACGAGGCGTGAGTGTGACATCCCGTTCTGTGACTGGTACTCCACGATTCGCAGGGTTTAACGCGCACCAGCGCGGCAATGTTGTCGTGCCCGCCGCCTTCTTCACCGAGCTTTTGCCGGAGATCAGCGACATCAACGAGCTGCGCGTGCTGCTTGCGCTCATTCGCCTCGTCTCCGACGAATCGACACTGGAATCTCCGCTTCCCGAAACGCGCATCCTTCAGGATCGCGCGTTGCTTGAATCCGTGCGTGTCGACGGCATCACCTCACGAATTGGACGCCAGACCATCCTGCACGGACTTGAGCTGCTGATCGCTCGTGGCGTGGTCCTGCGTGTCGCGGCGGAAAACTCCGGCCGCTCGGATTCGTGGTACTTTCTCCACACTCCCGTCACACGTGAGTTCGTCGAAGCGATTCGCCGGGGAGCGATTTCCCCTCCTCGCTCGATGTGGACAGAAGATCAGCCTCCGTCAATCACCGCAGACCTGCCGACACCGTTCCTGCTGTATGAGCAAAACATCGGCCCCCTGACGCCAATGGTGGCTGATCGAATCACTCGAGCAATACAGGAGTATCCGGCAGCCTGGATCGAGGACGCCATTGAAGAAGCGGTGGCGTACAATCGGCGCAACTGGAAATATATCGAGGCAATCCTCGAATCCTGGACGGCGCAGGGGCGTTCAGAGCGCTCGTGACCACATCAGGCAGGAAGTTCACCATGAAGCCCATCGGCGACGTCATGAAACCCATCCCGAAGCCAGCAGAGAATCGCACTCCACGCGGAGCCGTCAAGATCAGAAACAAGGAGTCGGTAAGGTGCCCGATCTGTCAGGACGCCGGCTACCTGAGAGCCAATGTCCCCGTCGGGCATCCGAGCTTTGGCAGGTTGTTTCCCTGCGACTGCAAAACGCAGGAGCTCAACGAACAGAGGAACGACGAGCTCCGACGCCTGTCCAACCTCGATACATTCAGCAACCACACCTTTGAGTCTTTCGACCCGGACCTTGCCGGTATGGATGAGGCGTACGAAGCGGCCCTGACCTTCGCACAGGAGCCGGGACACCGATGGCTGTTCCTGTCCGGACCATGTGGAGTTGGCAAGACGCACCTTGCCGTGGCGATCGCGCGCTATGCGATGGAGTGGCATCGGATGAGCGCGTACTTTGCTGTCGTTCCCGATCTGCTGGACCATCTGCGCTCCACGTTCGATCCCAATTCCGCCGCCGGATACGACGAGCGATTCTCGTCGATCCGGACTGCCCCGCTCCTGATCTTGGACGATCTCGGCACTGAGAACGCCACACCGTGGGCCAGAGAGAAGCTCTATCAGATCATTAACCACCGATACAGTGAGCAACTTCCGACCGTCATCACCACCAATGTCGATCTTTCCGCCAAGGGCAAGATCGACGAGCGCATCTACTCCCGCATCATGGATCATCGGCTTACCGAGCATGTCGCCATCGAGGCGGACGATTTTCGCCTCGCCGGGGACCCTCGGCGAATGCGCCGCCCGCAGCGGCGACGGTAGCTGCACAGACGCGAAACCGTTCTCGCGACGGGCGCGTTGGAGAGCCATAGAGATTCACCTGATGGCGCCACTGATTTCGTCAAACTCAGTGGTAGACTTCGGGTGTACTTTCATGATGACCCTCAGGTCTCGTCTCCATCGGTGTGTCGATGTCAAACCTCGACTGGCTGCTTTCTCGTCTGTTCGATTTTCGGGCACTTCTCGACGTCCTTGTGGTCACATTCATCATCTACTGGCTGCTCTGGGTTGCCCAGGGCACGCGTGCGCTTCATCTCATTCGTGGGATCGTCTCGCTGTTCGCGATGCTCTTCCTGCTTGGGTGGGTACTCGAGTTGTCGACCCTCAATTGGGTCCTCAACCGGATCTCGCCCGCGTTGATCATCGCCATCCCGGTTATCTTTCAGCCAGAGCTGCGGCGAGCATTCGAGCAACTCGGGCACACCGGCAGTTGGCTGAAGAACCCCTTCAGCAACAACCCGGAAGACACCGGGCTCGATGTCGCTGTCGACGAGGTGGTGCGTGCGTCGGCCCAGCTTTCCCGCTTGCGTTTCGGCGCCTTGATAGTGATGGAACGGGAAACCGGCCTTCAGGACTATGTCACCAAGGGCGTCGAAATCGACGCGAATCTGACCCGGCAGTTGCTCATTAACATCTTCTTTCCCAACTCTCCGCTCCATGATGCCGCCGTCATCATTCAGAACGGGCGGATCATGGCGGCAAGCGTGGTGCTGCCACTTACCGACAACATCTCCGCGACCAGCAATCTCGGCACAAGGCACCGGGCCGCGATCGGTGTGACGGAGGAGTCGGACGCAATTGCCATCGTGGTATCCGAAGAGACCGGGCAGATGTCCGTCGCCCATTCGGGCCGTCTCATTCGCCACCTCGACCAGGATCGGCTCCGGCGGGTGTTGCGTACGTTGCTCAATCTGGACCAGCCGCGAGCACGTCGACCAGAGGCGTCGATCTTTCCGTTCACCACCCGCTCCACCAACGGTTCCGTGAGCCCAAGTGGCGAGAACGTGCCGGCGGAGCGCTCGCAACCAGTTGGACAGAACAAAAAACGATAGGGACGACGTAGAGTCAGGGTCGATATCCAGTGCAGAATTTTTGGGAACAACTCAGACAACGCATCACCCGGAGCCAGCTGATTCGATTTGGCGTGTCTCTATTGCTCGCGGTACTGTTATGGGGGTTTGTGACGGACATCCTGGACCCTGTCGAAAGCCGCACGTTTACTGAGTTGCTCATCGAGGAGGCTGAGCTTTCCGGCACAATCGATGTCGTGTCATCACTGCCTCGGGTCACTGTCTCCGTGTCGGATGTCGAGTCACGCCTTGCAAGCCTTGACCGGACCGATGTCACCGTGTCGCTGGATGTATCCGAAGTCGATGGCGCTGGCACGTTTCAGGTTCCGATCGATGTCACCACCGACGGATACGACTTCCGTGATGTGGACGTTTCACCGGACACGGTCTCGATCCAGGTCGAGGAGGAAGTCAGCGAGCTTCTGCCGCTCACGATCGAAAATCAGATGTCGGCAGGCGACGTGAATCGAATCACCGGCACTACTCCCGCGGTTTCTCAGGTAACCGTGAGAGGCACGCAATCCGCCGTGGAACGTGTTGCCCGGGTCATGCTGCCAGTGTCCAGCGACGGCCAAACCACGGACTTCACCATGCTTTTCGAGCCTGTCGCGGTGAGCGATGATGGTCAGCGAGTTCAGGAAGTCTCCATAGAACCGAGCCAGGTTCGAACCTTTGTCGAGGTGGAGACGCAAGGCAAGACGGTCAGCGTCGTCCCCCAGATACAGGGAATCCCCGCCGAAGGGTTCATTGTCCAGCAGACGATTGCATTGCCATCGACCGTCATCATTGATGGTCCCCAGGAAGCACTGGACGCCATTCTGTTCATCGATACCCAGACCGTCGACATTGAGGGCGCGACCGAATCCACGAGCCAAACCGTCGAACTCAAGGCGCTTCCTGATGAGGTGGTCCTGGTTGAGCCAGCCAGCAACCAGATCGAAGTCCGGATATCCGTGGGCACATCTGCCGCAACGCCGAACCTGATCCAGGGAATGTCGGTAGAAACTAGAAACCTGGACGACCGCTTCCAGGCAAATGTCGACCCAGACGCAGTCGATCTCAGCGTGAGCGCATCAGCGGACATCCTGAGTACTCTTATGCCGGGCGACATTGACGTCTATGTCGATGTCGCGGGTCTCGGACCAGGTGTCTATTCGATCGCTCCGGAGGTGACGCTCCCGCCTGACGTTTCCGCCATTGTCGTTGAGCCAGAGTCGATCACCGTCCTGATCACCGGCAACGCCACCCCCGAAGCGAGCCCATCGGCTCACATGCCGTAAACGATTGGTGTGGCTAGGAAAGCGACTCCTGATCCTCACCAACTTCATCGCCAGAGGTCGAGAGCGACAGCTCCATGTCATGCGCCAGGAGAATCGCCTCAGCGACCTCTTTCATGGACTTTCGCGCATCCATGCTGGCCTTTCGGATCCGGTGAAACGCCTCCGATTCGCGCATGCCCCTGGATTCCATCAACACGCCCTTGGCGCGCTCCACGACCTTTCGGGTTTCCAGCGCATCCTTCAGGCTGCCGACTTCTCGCTCAAGGGTGCGAAATTCGTCGAACCGCGCTCGCGAAAGCTCGATGACGGGCATCAGTTCGGCCTCCCGGAACGGCTTCACAACGTATCCCACCACGCCCGCCTGTCGAGCTCGTTCGACCAGCGCCTGGTCCGAATAGGCAGTCAGCAACACGACCGGGGCGATCCGCTCCCTGGTAAGTTCCTCCGCGGCGGCAATACCATCCAGGTCCGGCATCTTGATGTCCATGATCAACAGATCGGGGCGCAGGTTCTTCGCAAGGTCGATCGCCGTGCGCCCGTCGCCCGCTTCGGCCACCACGTCATACCCGATGTGCGTGAGCATTTCACGCAGGTCAAGCCGAATCAGCGACTCGTCGTCGGCAATGATGATCCGCCACTTTGCGGTTGGGCGACTCACACGATTCATGGTGTCTGATCCTGCTCCATCGCGGACACATCCACCATGGCCTCAAGCGCCCTCTCTGGCGGCTCAGGGCCACGGTGGCCGTTGCTCTTCGGTTCAATCAGGGAAAATTACGGTCGGGGCGAGAGGATTCGAACCTCCGACCACCGGTACCCCATACCGGTGCGCTACCGGACTGCGCCACGCCCCGTCGACTTCTAGTATACGCAAGGGGCGGGAAGGCATCAATCTGCCGTTCCGCCCCTTGCTGCGCCGATACCTCACATCGTGAAGAAACGGCCGTACAACTGGCTATATTACTTGACGTCGACCTTCGCCCCGGCTTCCTCGAGCTTGGACTTGGCGGCTTCCGCCTCGTCCTTGTCGACGCCTTCCTTGATCGCCTTTGGAGCGGAGTCAACCATGTCCTTGGCTTCCTTTAGGCCCAGGCTGGTGAGTTCGCGTACGGCCTTGATCACCTGGATCTTGTTGGCGCCAACCTCGGTGAGCACGACATCGAACTCTGTCTTTTCCTCTTCAGCGGCTGCGCCATCGGCAGCGCCGCCAGCGGCCCCACCCATAGCTACCGGCGCGGCGGCCGAGACGCCCCACTTCTCTTCGAGGTCCTTGACCAGCTCGTTGAGCTGGATGACCGTCATACCTTCAAGCTGTTCGATTAGCTGTTCGTTTGCCACGTGGAATTCTCCTGCATGATCGCGTGCCGGTACAATCACTGGCACATTGGTTGAAAATCGTGATGCGGCGTTTTAGTCTGCCGCGGCGGCAGTGTCTTCGCCAAGTTGTGCTGCTCGAGCGTTGAGGACATGGGCCAGCGAGCGGGATGGTCCACTGAGGACTCCCACCACGCGTGACATCGGCGACGCGAGCATTCCGACAAGCTTGCCGAGCAGCTCTTCTCGTGGCGGCATGCTGGCGAGGGCGTCGAGTTCGGACGCGGTAAGCGTCTGTCCCTCCATCAATCCCACCTTGAGCTCAAGGACCCGCGACGACCGGACAAAGTCGGTCAGGGCCTTGGCTGGCGTAACGACGTCTCCGTACGCGAACATCAGCGCCGTCGGACCTTCGAGAAACTCTTCCGGAATCTCGACGCCGACCCTTCCCGACGCGATGCGCGTCAGGGTGTTCTTCGCGACCGTAAACTCTGCATCTGCTCCACGTAGCCCCGCTCGGAGCTCCTGAAGCTGCGAGACGGAAAGTCCGCGATAGTTCGCGACGACGGTCAGCTGGGACCGTTCGAAGCTGTCGACAAGCGCGTCGATTTGTGCTGCCTTTTGTGGCGTTGGCACGTGCAATCACCTCCTTCCTGATGTGGATTTGTGAAGCCGGCGAGCGGCTTCGGTAAGCCAGTAAGAAAATCGCCCCGGGCTGAAACAGCCCAGGGCGACATCACATGGTCGTGTGATCGCTACCCGAGCCTCGGCTGGAGATTGAGCACTGTGTGCGCCAGCGGTCTTTGGCCAGGAGTTCTTTTCTTGGAGGCGACTAGTGTCAGGACGCCGCCGATGCCTGATTGATCGTGTCATTCACGTCGAGCACGATGCCAGGTCCCATCGTCGTTGTCAGCACCAGTTTACGGCAATAGATGCCCTTTACGCCACTTGGCTTGGCACGGTTGAGCGCATCGACGAAGGCAAGCACGTTTTCCTTGGTCTGCTCCGGCGTAAAGCTGCGCTTTCCAAGCACCGTGTGCACATTTCCAGTGCGGTCGTTGCGGAACTCGACGCGACCGCCCTTGACCTCTCGAATCACGTCCGGAAGATCGGCGACCTCGCGCACCACGGTGCCGGATCGCGGGTTCGGCATAAGCCCTCGTCGTCCCAGGACGCGGCCCAGACCACCCACCTTGCTCATTTGATCCGCCATCGCGATAGTTGCGTCGAACTCCAGCCAGCCGTCATTGATCTGCTGGACGTACTCGTCCGTGCCGGCATAGTCTGCGCCGGCATCGAGCGCAACCCGCTCCGCTTCTCCCGCGGCGAACACCAGCACGCGAACCGGCTGCCCGGTGCCGTGTGGCAGGTTGACGCTGGTCCGGACCGCCTGATCCGCCTGGCGCGGATCGATTCCCAGCCGAGCGTGCATTTCCAGAGTCTCATCGAACTTTCGTGGTGGAAACTGGCCGAGGATCTCGATCGCCTCATCGAGCGAGTAGATGCGATCCTCTTCGATCAGTTTCGCCGCATTGAGATACGTCTTGCCATGCTGTGCCATCTGAAACGTCTCCTTCGTGGTGCTGGCGGGTTTCCCCTCCCACGAGTATGCCGAACGGTGACCGTTCGACTAGCCAACAACCTCGATACCCATCGAGCGTGCGGTACCCGCGACCTGCTTCATCGCGCCATCCACATCGACGGCGTTGAGATCCTTCATCTTCAACTCCGCGATCTCGCGGACCTGATCCGACGTGACCTTGCCGACCTTGTCTGCCTTGGGGTTGCCGGCGCCCTTGTCGACACCCGCCGCCTTGCGCAGCAGGTCCGCGGCTGGCGGTGTCTTGGTGATGAACGTGAACGACCGATCTTCGTAGACCGTGATCACGACCGGCACGATCTGCCCGGTCATTGACTGCGTGCGCTCGTTGTACTCCTTGCAGAAGTTCATGATCGCGACACCATGCTGACCAAGCGCCGGTCCGATTGGCGGCGCGGGAGTGGCCTTGCCCGCCGGTATCTGAAGCTTGACATAGCCTCGAATCTTCTTAGCCATCTGAGTTTTCCTTTCATGTTTGACACGGCCCATCCTCATGGCAGGCCACTTCACACCAAGACGTCGATCAATGGGAGATGGAATGTGGTCCTAGTTCTCTCGCTCCGCCTGGAGGAAATCAAGCTCCACCGGCGTCTCGCGTCCGAAGAACGACACCAGGACCTTGATCTTGCCCTTTTCGAAATTGATATCGTCAATTTGGCCACGAAAGTCCGCGAACGGCCCGTCGATGATCCGCACGGTGTCTCCAAGTGCGAACGAAACGGTGACCTTCGGCGCTTCCGCCGCCATGCCCTTGAGAATGCTGTTGGCTTCCTTTTCACCAAGTGGCACTGGCTTGTTATTGATACTTATAAATCCAGTGACACCTGGCGTATTGCGAAGCTGGTACCAGGTCTCTTCGTCGATATTCATGCGTACGAGTACGTAGCCCGGAAATACCTTCTTCTGGACATTGTGCCGCTGCCCATTCTTGATCTCGATCTCTTCCTGGGTGGGCACGACAATTTCGAACACGCGATCCTCGAGATCATAGGCCTCGATGCGGCTTTCTATCGTCTTCTTGACCTTGTTTTCATATCCTGAATAGGTGTGCAGTACGTACCACTGCCCCTCTTCGGGGTCCTGGGGCTCTCCAGCTTCCTCAGCTCGGCGTGCCTGGAGTCGCTCCCGGAGGGATTGGCGTGCCATGTGAAACCTCCTGTATCGTGACGTTCCTTAGAACGCCTCGAAAACCTGGAACAGAATGAAGTCGAGCCCGCCAAGCAAAATGCCGAGAACGATGGACATGGCGATCACGACTATCGTCAGATTCCGGGTGGTTTCCCGATCGGGCCAAACGACCTTCCTGATCTCGGCCATGGTCTCGCGGATGAAGCGACGCAGCCCCTCGGTACGCTCGTTAGACACGATGCCACGTCCCGACTTGCGCTTTGGCGCACTCGCTTTGGCGAGCCGTCGAGCCTCCGCCCGCGATGCTTCCGTTCGTGGCGCGTCGCGGGCAGCCTCAACTGTCGCGGTCGATGTCGGCGTCACCGTTACGGTTTCATTGCTGTTTGGCGTGATCCCGGTCCGGGACCGCTTCCGCCGTCGACTCCGGTCCTGTGCGGATCGGCTCGAACGGCGCTTGACTTCAGCTTGTTGTTCAGCACTCAACGTCCTGGCCCCCTTTGTCGATGATGGATGATGGTGGGACGCCGTATTCCGTGCCATGCTGTGACCACGGAGTGGCTCTGTGTTTCAGTCCTCACCCTGCCAGAAAGGAGGGTGCAACCCGGCGGTACGCCACACATCGAAATGGGGCGCGCCGGTCGGCGACACCCCACCTCGAATCCAGCGTCGTTACCGGGCAGGGCCGGCAGGAATCGAACCCGCAACCTGCGGTTTTGGAGACCGCTGCTCTACCTAATTGAGCTACGAC